>CASEZJ010000027.1 GCA_949292525.1 uncultured bacterium
TTTTTATTCCCATAAGAAAAACTCCTTCTAAATAATACTATAAGTATTATAAAGTATAAGGAGTTTGTTTAAAATCCGTCTTATATTACACGCTTACATTAATATTTATAATCACAATAAATGAATAAACGTCCTTAATTATTATGATTGTTAGTAAATCATAGTACTTGAGGACGTTTTAATAATTTAATTTAACAAAAATAAAAAGTCAGTTGCTAACCGTCCAAAGTTTGTCAACTGACTTACCAACAAAAGGCGGTATTACGATAACATTTAAGATAATCTCGTGTATTTATTTCCATTATAAATGGTCATAAACTCTGTGGATTTCATTACCACGGTTAGCGAACTAGGTGACAATATCTTTGGAAAAGAGTTTTGCATTACTTCCAATTACAAATATATCCATATTATCTTTAATAATATATTGTTGTTTATGAATATGCAAAAAAGGCGATTAAAATAGCAGTACTATATTTAATCATCTTAATTATTATTTTAGTTTTGCTAAGTAATTGAAAATATGTTTAATTTCTTCACGCCAAAGAGTCCAACTATGATCATAACCATTTTTAAATTGATAATTTACACCAACATTATTGTCTGTTAAGAAATCATTAAAATCTTTACTTTGATTATATATGAAATCATTAGTTCCAACAGATAGATAAATATTTTTAGGTTTATCTTTGGTTTCTAGGAATAATTCTTTAAGTGATTTAATTTTTAATATTTCTTCTAAATTACCATCTGGTCTAGTTGCAGGAGATAGTGAGACACAGGCTTTATATTTATCGATGTTGTTTAAATAGTGATATAAAGCCCCATATCCTCCCATTGATTCACCACAAATATATAATGGTTCGTCTTTATTTAGACATGAGAAGTTGCCGTATAAAAAGTCTAGTATTTCTTCCTCGATTAAAGTATACCAATTTTCAATTGGAGAAGAATTTAAATACCATTTATTTTCGCCACCAATCATTAATAAGGCTATTTTATTTTTATCAGCATAATCTACGATTTCTGAATGAGATTCCCAAGCGTATTTTGACTCACCAAAGCCACATAACAGAATCATTAATGGGAATTTTTTTGTATTGTCTTGATAAGGGGTTTTACTTTTACATTGCATAGCTTCACTTAAGTTCATTGTTGGAATATGTAAAAGTACTTCAATTTTTCGAAATAGGGATTTAGAATGAAATTCTAATGCTAGTCTTGCCATAATGGTCCTCCTTATGAATGTAATATTAATATTCATCTATAAAGTGGAATCTAGGGGGGATTAGGTTCCACTTTATAGATGAGGAAGCAAATGCTTCCTACATCCATTTATTTTCCTAGATTTTCTAATGTTGCGTCATCAAATAATTTTTGTAATTGATCAGCTGTAGTAATAGTATCAAAAGCTGATTTGCCATATGAGAATGATTGAGAAACTTCACATGCTTTTTCGAATTCTTCTTTGCTAGTAGCATGCCAATAATGTTGAGTAATATTTAAAGCATTACCATTATTGCGAATAGCTTCGCCGCGGAAGGCTTTAACTGTTACTGCTAATATAGCTTCATTAATAGCGGCATATTTACCAACTAAATATGGATCATGAGCTACTTTGAAGGCTAGTGTTTCGCTAGTTGTATCAGCCTCATACCATTTTGCATATTCAGTAACGAAAGCGTCAATTGTACCAAAACGAGTAGGTGTTGATAAGATTGGTCCTTGAGCGAACATGCTTAATAACATATCACCTGTACAAGTTGTTACAACAGCACAAGGCATTTTCATAAAGATTGCTGAACATTGAGTAATTAATGCGCTCATATCAGTTAAGTTGTTACCTAAAATTGCTACTTTATCTTTTAATACTGAATCAGCAGTATATGTACAAGTCCATTTTGAACTATCAGAATCGTTATCGCCATTAATAGTTACACCATATTCTTCTAATGCTTGTTTAATACCTTTATAACGATAAGTCATTTGGTGTGCTAAAGTAATACCATGGAAGTCAGCTGGCCAAATAGCAAACGTGTCAGTTGTTCCTTCAGGGATAGCTATTTTATTTTCACCATAGTATAATTCGATGAAATATTTAGTCATTTCATAGGCTGCAGCTTGTTCTTCTTCAGGAGAAGGAGCAATTTGACCTAAGAAATAAGGACTCTCTTTATATTCATCAAACACTTCATCAGAAATAGTAGAACCACTATAACCAACATAAATTTCTTCATCTATACAATATTCTAAAACGCTGTCTTTACCATCCATTTCAAAGTTACAAATAACAGCATCACAACCAGCTGCAACTAATCTTTCAGCACAAGTTTTGTAATAAGCTGGGTCTTGGCCTTGGAAGTTTTCATAAACTATTTCTACGCCATATTCTTTTGCTAAATTTTCCCAATGTTCTTTAAAAGCTTTAGTTTCGCCGCCTTCAGAACCAGGAAGGATAAAACCAACTTTACCTCCTTCAGCAATTATTTTTCCACCATCAGATTTTGTGTTGTTGCAAGCTACTAAAGCTGCTGAGGCTACGACGGCCCCTAAAAATCCTACAAACTTTTTCATTCTTTTTCTTCCTCCTTTAGATTTTTTGTTTTTTTGATGTATGAAAGCTTGTAATTGGTAATTTTATTTTTAATTGCACGAACCCAGTTCGTCCAATTTACCATATAAGTTAAGACTACGAAGATTAATAAAGAAGTGATTAGGGAGATTGTACTAGAATCTACACCAAATCTTATTAAACCTTCTTTAAATAAAGTAACACTAAATACACCGCAAATTAAACCAATAACTTCGTTTGAATGTTTAGCTATTAAGCCACCTAAGAAAATAGGTAAGAAGTTTTGTAAGACGGTCATTGCTGTACCTAGATTAGTTGAAATTGTTACTTTAGCTTGATAAATTGAAATGATATAAGTATAAACGGCTATTAAAGCTCCGGCTAAGGCATAACATATCATAGCGTTTTTAATTTCTTTAACACCGGTATCAACGGCTACTTTTTGACCGAATAATATTGATAATTTATCATGACCAAATTTAGAATATTTTAGAGTTAATAACATAAAGAATGATATGCCTACTACTATTATTAACATGAACCATGGATTAGTGATTAGAGGGTAAAGACTTGGTGCTATAGCACCTGATTGATCGACTGAGCCTTTACCATCAGTTAAAACGTAGGCAAAACCTTCAAATATTAAACAAACACCAAGGGATACTACTATAGCTGGGATCTTAAGGGTTACGAAGATAAGACCACTTATAGTTCCTAATAAGATACCATAAACAACAGCTAATAATAAATAAATAATCGCAAAACCATCCATTGTTTTATCTGGTAATGTTTTAAAAGCTAGAACACAGGCTAGGATTCCGACTGAACCTAAAGAAAAGTCCATACGACCACTATTTAAGTTAGTGTTTAAGGCAAAACATGCTATTAAAACGGTAATCATGGTAATTAAGACACTATTATAGGTAATTGAATTACCGATTATAGGGTAACCACCGGCTAAACTACCAGTAACGAGGAATAAAACACCTATAAGTGGGAATAATAGTGTCCAAAATAAGTTTTTACCTTTTTTCTTTATAGTAGGAGAGATATATTTAGGTTTATTAATAGTAAATAATTTCATGTAATTGACCTCCTACCACATTAATTCAATCGCAGGTAATCTATTTGTACGATTACCTATTGTATTAACAGCTACTATAATTAAGAATAGTAAACCTTTAACAAATGATTCATATTGAGTTATAGCACTAAAACCAGAAACCCGGCCAATAGCTATTAATAAATAAGAAATTAAAGTAGCAGTTAAACCACCAAATACTGCGGCACTTATTTTACTTTTTGCCCCACCAGTAACTTGCATACCGCCAAATACGACAGCTAAGATAACATCTAGTCCGATTGTAGAACAAGAAGAAGTAGAAATAGTTCTAGATCTTACAATGTATAATAGAGCACCTGTTCCAATAGCTACTCCGGCAATTATAAAGGTTATGATACCTTGTTTTGTGATATTTATACCAGTATAACGAGCTGATACACTATTGTTACCAATCATTTTATTTTTTCTACCTACAGGGGAAATCTTAAATATAAAGGCACAGATTGCAAAGAAAACTAATATAACTAAAATATAGAAAGCAAAGGTATCAAAATCTTTAATACCAGTAGCTTTAATTGTCTGAGTTGAGGTGTTTTCTAAAACATCGGTTAAAACTGTACTTAATAAGCTGCTCATAGCTAGAGTTGTAACCATAACTGGTAATTTTAAAACGTTAGCTAAGGAAGCATTTATTAATTCGATTATTACGCCAATAACAATAGATACTAATAAAACTAACATGATGTTATTAGTTTTATTCCAAATTGTTGCGCCTGCAGCTGCAGCTAAGGCAGCAGCCCCACCAAGCGACATATCAAAACTCCGCATTGAATAAATGAATACGCCACCAAGGGCTATAACTATTATTGTAGAACTTGCTTCAATAATTTTTTCATATTCGATTTTTATACCGCCAATCGCACAAATTAAAATATATAATATAAATAGGAATAAGAAAGAAAATATTGAAATTTTTGAAAGCCAAAAGTAGCGGTCTTTTAAAGTTTTTTCTAATAATGTAGTAGATTTTCTTTCTGTAAAACCTGCCATTATACTACTTGATATTGTGTTTTTACCTAGAATTTGTTTTTCTAGATCTAAGTAATAATTTGCAAAATCTAGATTATCCTTTTTAATACTTAAAAGATGTTCATACTTATTAACATAATAAGTTTTAAGTGCTCTTTTATATTTGATTGTTAAAGCTTTTTTCTCTTCATTAAATTCATTTTTATTTAGGGTAGATTTCTTAGCGTTAAGTTCATTTAATTGTTTTTTATAGTTGTTTAGCATATCTAATTTAGTTTTAGCATAATCTGATTTAACGCTTTTTAATTTTACTTTAACATCTACATTTATTTTTTTAGTTAATTCTTTATATTCTTTCTTTAATTTTTTATTAACATCACAAGCCCGCTTTAAATAAGATTTATCTTTATTTTTTTCTTGAAGTTGTTTTACTTCTTTAATTTCAGCGAGTAAATTAGAGCTGAAATCAATCTCTTTATTAATACCATATAATTTCATTCTAATTTCCTCCTATAACATATATTCAATAACATCTTCTTGACGAAGATCTTTACTACGTAAGAATTCTCTTGATATTTCCCCGTTTTTCATTATTAATAACCTATCAGACATACCTAATAATTCTGGTAGTTCTTCTGAAATCATTAATATTGCATATCCTTCATATTTAAGTTTAGTCATAAGTTGGTAAATAAATTGTTTAACCCCTATATCAACACCACGAGTAGGACAATCTAGAATTAATATTTTAGATTCATTACCTAGCCATTTAGCAAGAGAAACTTTTTGTTTATTACCACCTGATAAAGTTCTTACTAAATCGGAACTACTATTACATTTGATTTGTAAGAAATCAACTTCCTTTTTAACGATTTCCCTTTCATCGCGTTTAGAAACTACACATTTAAATTTCAAGATATTATTAATAGAAGCAATAGCAATATTGTTGTAGATTGAATCATTTAAAGCTAATGCTTCAACATCTCTATCTTTTGGTAAATAACCAATTTTATTTTTCATGGCTACAAGTTCACTATTTACAACAATATCTAAATTTTGACCAGTTAAAACTTCGCCTTTACTAGGTCTTATTGACCCAAACATCGCTTTACCTAATATGTGCATACCACAATCAGATAAACCACCAACCCCAACTATTTCACCAGCATGAAGTTCTAAGTTTATATTTTTTAAAGCATTACCATAAGATAGATCATTAACCTTAAGTAAAACTTCATCTTCTTTACTAGGGGTAAAATCAGCCCGGTAGTAATCACCTTTGATTTCTCTACCAATCATATATTTTTTTATTAAATCAGGATCAAATTCTGATTTAACCATATTAGCTACAATACTTCCGTCTCTTAAAACAGTTAATGTGTCACACTTTTCCATTATTTCATCTAAATCATGAGAAATGAATAACACTGTTTTACCTTCTTGTTTTAAATCATTCATTTTCTTATATAAAATTTGTCTACCATCTTCTGATAAAGCAGTAGTAGTTTCATCAACTATAAAAATATCAGGATTCTTAGCTAATACTTTAGCTATTTCAACTAATTTACGACTTTGAATGTCATATGCTCCCATTGGTAATTCAGGTCTAATTGTTCTTACACCAATGTTTTCTAAGACTTGTTTAGCATGTCTATTTAATTTAGCTTGATTTACTAATTTGCCAAGAAAAAGTTTTAAGAAGAAATTTTTAAGTTTTGGTTCTTTATTAGGCTCAAAATGAGCTTTTAAGGCAGCTAGAGTATTTAATTTAGTATTAAGAATGGCTTTTTTATCGTTCTTAATAGCTAATAAATTATATTGATGAATATTATCTAAGTGCTTTAATTGTTTTTTATATTCCTTTTTTAATTCACTTAAATAAAAATGGTAACTTTTTTGTTTTTCCTTTTCACTCAATTTATTATTAGTAATAACTTGATCATAATAAGCTTTACTATTAGAATTAAACTTTTCTGTTAAAGCATTTATTTTATCATCATAATCTTTATTTTCTTTTTCGATATAAGATCCTTTAACACTTAAATATTTATTTAATAAATCGTTAGCTGTCTTAACAACCTCTTGTTTTGCCGCTTCATAATTATTAGTATTTAAATATTTATTTTTTATGTTTTCAAAAACATTTAAATCAAGATTAAAATATTTAGATTTAGAAATTAATCTTTCTTTTTCAAAAAAATTAACACCACTAAATTTATCCAATTCACATAAAAAGATGTTTTCAGCTACGCTTATACCAGAAATTGTTCCGTTTTCTTGTACAGCGATACCGATACCATTATGTAAAGCTTCCATCATAGAATGGGGTTCCCAATGTTTGCCTTTAAAAGTCATCGTACCACTAGTTTTAGTATAAATACCAGTCATAATTTGACTCATAGTAGATTTGCCAGAACCATTTTCACCAATAAAACCACGTATTTCACCAGGATAAATTTCAATATCAACGTCGTTTAAGGCGATAGTAGGACCGAATCTTTTAACCATGTGGGTAGCCTTGAAGATTGCATCTGCCATTTGTATACCTTCTTTCGTTTAATTTCATATAGATTTTATCAAAATTAAGCGCTTTCATTAATACATTAAAGTTATACCTTTAAGTCAGTTTTTTCACATAAAATCGCTTTTACTTTGATTTTTAATAAGAAAAAATCTTAAAAAAATGTATATAGTATTTACTAACTACGTTTTTTTAATTATAATGTAGGTATGAAAATGCAATATAATCTTTTGAATTTCCCATATGATTTCCCTTTAAGGGTAAGTTTACAAAAAATAGCTGGTGAAGAAAGAGACTGGCATAAAACCTTAAAGATTATGTACTTATTAGAAGGTCAATGTACATATTATCAAGATAATGAAGCAGTACAATTACATGCCTCAGATATTATTGCGATTAATCCTTTTATTATTTATGAAATAAAGGGATTAACTGAAGTCGTGTTTTTGGAGGTTGATGTTAATTTAACCGACTTTGGTTTTAGTTTAGATGAGATACAAAGCATGTATTTTAACTGTAATTCAGCATTAGAAGAAGACAAAAGTAAATTTCATACGCTCAAAGAGACAATTTTTGGATTAATTCAAGCAAATATGACAATTAAAGAAAATATAGATGTTTTAAATAAAACATTATCATATCAATTACTTTATTTATTGTTGAATCATTATAAAGTTAAAGGTGAAACGGTAAAAAGAAAAAGCCAAAAAAATCTAGAAAAAATAAAAGATATTATTAATTATATTGAATTTAATTATAAAGATAATTTGTCTTTAACAGAGTTAAGTCAACATTTTGGTTATACACCTCAATATTTTTCTAGTTTTTTTAATGCTAATATGAATCAAAACTTTCAAAATTATTATGATAATTTACGAGTTAATAAATCATTAGAAGCTTTAGCTAATTCAGATTTACCAATTGAAGATGTAGCAAGCTTATCTGGTTTTGCAGATTATAGAAGTTACATTAGAGCTTTTAAAAATATCTTTAATTTAACTCCATCAGAATTTAAAAAACAAAAAGAAAAAAAGCTAAATAAAGATAAGAACTTCTATTTAGACTTTGATAAGAGACATTATTTAGATTTAATTTTTCAAAATAATAAACAAGAAGCTTTAATTAAATCATCATCAACAATTAATGATTTTGCCGAATATAATATAGATTATAGTGAAAAAACGGAAGTTATTAAAAAAACATATTTAAAGATGATTACTATTTCAAGAGCTAGTGATATATTAAAGGTAGATATATTAAAAATGTTAGAAAGAACAAGTAAAATCGGCTTTAAATATGTTAGATTTCATGGAATATTTGATGATGATATGCATTTATATAGAATTAGTAGTAAAGGTGAAATAAAGATATCTTTTGTTTATGTAGATAAAGTTATAGATACTTTATTACAATTAGGATTAAAACCCTTCCTAACCCTAGATTATATGCCAAGTGCACTAGCGAGATCACAAACTAAACAAATATTTGAATCAAAACAAGTTATATCTGAACCTAAAGATTTAAGTAAATGGCTAGATTTTGTTAAACTATTAATTGAACATTTAATTACTAAATATGGCTTAATTGAAGTCTTATCTTGGCCTATTACGATATGGAATGCGCCTGACTCAACTGCACATGCGTTTGGATTTAGTAATGATGAAGATTTTTATAATTTATATAAAGAAACATATAATTTAGTTAAAGGTATTAATATAAATTTTCAAGTAGGTTCTCCAGGTTTAATCCCATTTGCTAGTTTTGCTTATCAATGGGATTTAGACTTTTTAAAATATTGTGAAGATAATAATGTTTATCCTGATTTCTTAGTTGTAAATTATTATTCTAATGATTTTGATTTCTTTATTACTGGTAAAAAGATAGAAAAATTAAATAAAGATCCTAATAATTTACAAAACTTTATAAATAAAATTAAAAAGCCAGAATTTTATCATGGTGATAAAATATATTTAACGGAATGGAATGTTACATCATCACAAAGAAACTTTATTAATGACACAATATATTCAAGTTGTTATATTATTAAAAATGTTTTAGAAAATATGGACAGCTTAGAAAGTTTTTCGCATTGGTCATTAACTGATTTCTTAGATGAAACTCAATTGCCTGATACAACATTTCATGGTGGTAATGGTCTATTTACTTATAATGGGATACCTAAAGCTAGTTTTTATGCTTATTATTTTTTAAGTAAATTAGATAATAATGTTTTGCAAAAAGGTAATGGTTATTATGTAACTAAAGGGCTAAATAAATTAACTTTAATAGTATATAACTATGAACATTTTAGTGATTATTTTGCTGATGGTGAATATTTTTCATTACAATATCATTCAAGATATGAACCATTTAGAGAAAGAAAAGTAAGAAGGCTACAATTTATGATTGATAATCTTAATTATAATAAAGCTATAATTAAGATATCACGGATAACTAAAGAAAGTGGTTCTAGTTATGACATATATGAAACAATGTCTTCAATGGAATTAGAAAATGAAGAAGAAGTTAAAATATTAGATAGTTTATCTATACCTAAATATTATAAAACTATAATAGATATTAATGATAATCAGTTAAAGCTTAATATTGATTTATACCCTTTAGAAGTTAAACTTGTAGAAATAAAATTTAAATAATAAAAATGAATAACTACCTTATTAACAAATGAAATACTTGTAAGAACAACAAAATTAAGAAAAGCACTAAAGATAAAAAAACATATACAACATCAGAAAGATTAAGAGAATTAAATTGTATACAGCAACAAAAAATAGTGATGGTAGATATAGCAAGAAAACACCTTATACAAAAAAAGAAAAAGCCATATTAAGAGACTTTAGATATGCAAATTGGTACTAGTTCATTAAAGGCATTTAATAAAACTTTTAGTATAAAGAAATGAGGGATGTGGTTCTCTCTTTAAAACCATTGTTCTATACAAATCAGGAGTTGAATTCCGAAAAATACTAATATATAATTTATTTATAATAAATAAAGGCAGGGACATATATGATTAATAGAAATGTTTTAAAAATAATTGCTAAATCAATTCAAACTAGACCGGTAACTTTAATTACTGGGGCAAGACAGGTTGGAAAAACTACATTAGCTAGCCATTATATTAATAAAGGATTTAATTATGTTTCTCTTGATAGTTCACGTGATTTAGAATTAGCTCAAAAAGACCCCGATTTATTTTTACAAATACATAAATGGCCACTTATTATTGATGAGGTTCAAAGAGCACCTCAATTATTTAATGTAATTGAGGAAATAGTCAATAAAGAGAAAATGAAAAATACACAAAATTATGGCATGTTTATTTTAACTGGTTCGCAAATGTATAGGCTAATGAATAATGTAACAGAATCTTTAGCGGGTAGAGTTAGTATTATACATGTTCTTCCCCTTTCAAGAAATGAAATATTAGATAGGGAAGAGCAAGTTTTCTCGTTGAATAATTTAATTGAAATACAAAAACGTGCTAATTTAAATCCGTTATCTTCTCCATCTTTATTTAAATTAATTGTAAAAGGAATGTATCCAGAACTTTATAGCAATAATATAGAATCTAATAAATTTTATGCTGATTATGTTGAATCATATTTAGAACGAGATGTAAGAGATATTATTAATGTTAAAAACATTTTTACATTTAGAAGATTTATGGAATTAATAGCTTCTCAAACTGGAGAAGAATTAGTTTATGATAATTTAGCTAAAGCACTTGAGGTTGATATGAAAACTATTAAATCTTGGCTTAGTGTATTAATAGCTTGTGATATAGTTTATTTATTAGAGCCATATAATGAGTATAGTATGACAAAAAGAATTGTTAAACGACCGAAGATTTATTTTAATGATACGGGACTAGCTTGCTATTTGGCTCGTTTAAATAATTCAGAAATTTTAATGAATAGTATTTTTGCAGGCCGTTTTGTCGAAACATTTATTATTAATGAAATAAGAAAAACATTTTTAAATAATGGAATTGAACCTGGATTCTATTATTATCGCGATAATAATCAAAATGAAATAGATTTAATTATTTTAAATGAAGGAATAATTACAAGAATAGAATGTAAAATGGGAATTAGATATAATTTAAGTGATGTTAAAGGATTTAAAGTTTTAGATAATACTAATTATAAATTAGGCCCTTCAGCAATTATCTGCAACACTGATTCAATTTATCCATTAGGAAAAGATAAATATGTCTTACCTCTAGCAGGTATTTAAAAAATACAAGTATTGGTTTAAAATTAATAAAGCAAATGTATAAAATTGTGGCTTAATTAAGCTATAATTGAGTTTACTAATTGTTGGCGATAAGTTGAAAGATAATATTCTATATTTAAAGTATAATGTCATTTAATAAAAAAGTTAAGTAATATGGCAAATTTAAAATACTGTTATTAAAACTAATATTATTAGCTGTAAATTTTATACCATATTTAACTTTATATTCATTATAATTATTTAAAACAGTTTTTAATGATTTGGCGTTACCAGTAGTAGCTTTTATTTCTAAAGGAATAATATCATTTTTAAATCTATAAATAAAATCTAGTTTTAAACTGTTATTTTTATTGTAATAATATAATGGAATTTCACACTTCTTTAAAGTGTCTGCCACTACATTTTCAAAAATAGCCCCTTTATAAATTCCTAAATTACCAAGTAAAATATCAGAAGCCGTGTAATCATCTAATAAAGATATAAATAAACCAGTATCAAAAAAATAAAGCTTAAATGCGTCTTCATCCTTATAGGCACTTTACAATCTCATATAAAGCAGGTTATTAAAGTGAATATCAAAATATAATCTAGTTTGTTCTTATAACACGAGTAAATGATTAATATGGTTTATGTGGATTAATTAAGATAATTAAATAAATATTAGCATTATTATTTTAGATTTTATCTTTTTACTACGACTGATGTGATTGTTAAAACTTTAACTATCAGTGGTAAAACTTTGAATTTTGTGTTAAAACTTTAATAATTAATTACAAAACTTTAAATTATGTGTTAATCTTTTGTTGGAGGGGATGTTAAGACAAACTATGATTTAAAAATGTTAATTGATAAAGTTTTGAAATATAAGTCTGAATTTAACGACATTGAAGTTAAATCTGCTAGAAAAGGGTGTCCTGAGAAACTTTATGATACTTTATCTGCAAGATGATGGAGGAACAATAATTTTTGGAATCGACGAAAGTAAAAATTTCGAAATTTGTGGCGTTTATGATATTAATGATATTCAAAAAAAGGTAATTCTACAATGTAAAAATATGGAACCACCAGTAAGAGCCTTATATAATGTTATCCAAATAAATGGTAAAGATATATTAGTAATGGAAATACCTAGTGTTTCTTATTATGAAAGGCCTTGTTATTATAAAGGTAAAGGAAAATATGAAGGTTCTTATGTTAGAGTTGGGGATGCAGGCTTAAAAATGACTGAATTCGAAATTTATTCTTATGAATCTGACAAAAAAAGAGATTTTGCTGATAATAGAGTTATAAGTGATGAAGATTTAGTCTTAAAAGATAATGATTTAATTAATCAATTTTTAACAAATATAAAAAACTCTAAGCCAAATTTAAGTAAAAATGTACCAGATGAACAAATTTTAGAATTAAGTCATATATATAAAAAAATAAACCAACATTAACTGGGCACTACTATTTTCAAAAGACCCTCAGTATTATTTCCCAAATTTAACTATTATTTGTTTAGCTTATCTATCTGAAGATAATAGTGATGTTCGTTTCTTAGATAATTTAAAAACATCAGGTACTATATCAGATATGTTAGAACAATCTTTAAACTTTGTTTTAAAAAATATAAAAAAAGGACATCTTTTAATCAAAATTTAAAAAGAACTGATGTATATGAATATCCACCTATAGCTATTAGAGAAATTATTTTAAATGCTTTAGTTCATAGAGATTATAGTAGGTATAATGATTCTAAACCGATAACGATAAGAATATATAATGATCGTATTGAATTTACTAATCCTGGAGGGCTTTTTGGCGACGTTAAAGTAACCGAATTAGGAAAAACAACACCACAATCTAGAAATCCACACTTAACTGAAGCTTTAGAAGTTTTAAAAGTTTGTGAAAAAAGATATTCTGGCATCCCAACAATTAAAAAGAGTATAGCAGAATATTATTTACCAGAGCCTATTTTTAATGCTGATAGAAATATATTTCAAGTGATTTTAAGAAATTCTTTTGCTGATGATGAAAATGGTGTAAAAGAAAAAATATTAGCCTATTGTTCAGAGGCTAGAACTAAAGATGAAATATCTGAATTATTAAATATGTCTAAAAACTATGTAATGACTAAATATGTTAAACCATTATTAAAAGAAAATAAACTTAAATTAACTATTCCAAACAAACCAAATAGTCCATTTCAGAAGTACATAAAAATTTAAAATTAAAAGTTATACTATATGTTAAAGTAGGAAAATGTTTCTTCATTTTAGTTATATATAGAAGTTAAGGGCTTAGCTAATTTAATTAGTTTTTCTAATTCAATTACTGAAAGATTTTAACAAAACTAGTAAAATCTTTCAGTATAGTGAAAAAATAACTTTAAAAAGGCAAAATATTTCAGTATAATTATATTGGGAAGTGATTCAGATGATTTTTAGAGAACATTATATTAAAGATATTAGGCTTTTTTATGATTCGGATTTAATTAAGATTATCACTGGTGTTCGTAGATGTGGTAAATCTGTAATATTAGAACAAGTTATAGAGGAAATTAAAATTCAAACTAATAATATAATTTATATAAATTTTGAAGATAAAAAAACTAGTAATAATATAGTTACTGCAGATGATTTAATTTTGTATATAGAAGGTAATAGAAAAGAGGGTAAATGTTATTTATTCATTGATGAAATACAAGAATTAAGAGACTGGGCTATAGCTTGTAAAACTTTAAGACTACATAATTGTTCTATTTTTATTACTGGCTCTAATTCTAAATTATTGTCTAAAGAATTTATTAAAGAACTATCTGGTAGATATGTAGCATTTAGAATAAGACCTTTTGTATATAAAGAAATATTAGAATATGCAAAAGAATTGGATAAAGAAGTTAGTATAATAGACTATTTAATTTGGGGAGGTTTCCCTAAAAGATTTGAGTTTTCTTCTTTAGAAGCTGAAAAAAGGTATTTAAATGACTTAGATGACACCATTGTTATAAATGATTTAATTGTGAGATATAAAATTAGAAAAGTAGAGCTTTTTAAAAGTTTAGTAAATTTTGTGTTAAAAAATAATAGTCGAATAGTTTCTATTAATAGTATATATAATTACATTAATAAGCAACACGAAAAATGTTCTATTAACACGATAATTAAATATATTAATTATTTAGAAGAGGCTTATATAATATCAAGTATTAAACAATATTCTTCTAAAGTAAAAAGGGAATTAATATATTATTATAAAGTATATAATGAAGATGTTTGTTTTAATTCAATTAGAGTGTTTGATAATAGATTTGATTTAACTCACAATTTAGAAAATATAGTTTATAATGAATTATTATATATGGGTTATACTCTGTATGTTTATAATAATAATGGAAATGAAATTGATTTTTTAGCTATTAAAAATAACAAGAAATATTATATACAAGTAGCATATTCTATAGCTGATGATAGTACTTATAATAGAGAGTTTAAAGCATTTAAAGATATTGATAATTTATCTCAAAAAATAATTATAACTAATGATGATTTAGATTATTCTACTAGTTTAATTAGGCATATTAAATTAAAGGATTTTTTGTTATTAGAAGAATTATAAATTTAAATCCAATATAAAAGGGGCTGAAAAAAAAACCTAGTTTTTTTACAGCCCCTTTAATTCTAATTATTATTTTAGATTTTCTAAATAATTGAAAATATTTTTAATTTCTTCCCGCCAAAGAGTCCAACTATGATCATAGCCATTTTTAAATTGATAATTTACACCAATATTATTGTTTATTAAGAAATCATTAAATTCTTTACTTTGGTTATATATGAAATCGTTAGTTCCAACAGAAAGATAAATGTTTTTAGTTTTTTCTTTTGTTTCTAGGAACAATTCTTTAAGTGATTTAATTTTTAATATTTCTTCTAAATTACCATCTGGTCT
>CASEZJ010000028.1 GCA_949292525.1 uncultured bacterium
TTTAAGGCATCATCACTAATCTTTTTAGCCGCTAAATAATCTAATGGCCTAGCCCCCTTACCATTTTCACCACCACAATCTATATAAGCGATATCTGAGCTATTTTTTATTAATTTCGTAATATCAATTTCACCTAATAATGGAGCTATCATTAGGGATTTAGATTTAGCTTTTAGCTTAAGTAATGCATCTACACGCGAAAGGAATGTTTCTTCATCCTCACAACTTACAGTTATAGTAACATTATCATAGCCATCTTGCCAATCATCAGGTAATAAGGATGCTGCCCTTGTTATTCTTTTAGTTAATAAAATAAAATGCAAATCGCTCCTTTCTTTAATCATTTTAAAAACATCAGCTCGCCAAGCATCTGCTTCTTCAATAAAAAAATCACTTTTTTGACAAACAATTACATCTTGTCCACCATTTATTATGTACCGACCTTGGCGATTCTTTTTAGTAATAATGTCAAAATTCTTATTTTTAATAATTATATTAGAATCAACCTTATCATTATCAAAAGAAAAAACATAACAATTTTGACAAGCTAAACTGATTTTATGGCATCCTAACCACGGGTTATAAGTGAACATAAATTCACCACCTTATCTACTTAAATTATAGGCGATATTATCTATTTTTACAAGTAAAAAAATAGCCATCTATAAACAATAGATGACTATTCATAATACACTTTATATAAGTATAACCCTTTACCAGGTGCTATATATTGACACACCTTAGGATCTTCTAAATTTAATATATATTTTATATAATCAGCTTTAAATTTGCCTTTACCGATTTCTATTAATAACCCCATCATTCGTCTAACTTGATATTTTAAAAAACCATCACCAATAAATTTAAAAATTATTAAATCTTGATCTTCTTTTATCTCAATATTATATATAGTTCTTTCAAAACTTTTTAATTGATTAGTATGAATACTTGAAAAAGACCTGAAATTATGTTTACCAATTAAATATGCTATTCCTTGCCGCATAGCTTCTAAATCTAAGTTATAATAATAAGCCGTATAACGCTCTTTAAAAACATCATTATCTTTTTTATTAATTAGATAATGATATTCTTTTTTTATTGCTTTAAAACGAGCATGAAAATCACTATCTACTAATTTTACTTCAATTATTCTAATATCAATTGGCAAAAAGCTATTTAGAGCTTTTTGGATAACTTCCGTTTTTAATTTTTTAGTTAAATCAAAATGAATCGTTTGTCCAACCGCATGAACAAACCTATCAGTTCGTCCTGAGCCAACAACTTTAACTTCTTCACCTAGCCAATTAAAAAAGGCAGAATTTAGGCTTAATTCTATTGTTGGCAAATCATTTTGTTTTTCAAACCCATAATAGTTAGCGCCATCATAAGCGATTACAGCCATATATCTATAATAAAACATTTAATAAAATAACTCCTGCAAATAATAAAGCCGAAAAACCAATAGCTATATAATCTCTAGTTTTTAGTTTTAGCTCATCATATCTACTTCTCTTTGCTCCTACTATATATCCTCTTGTTTCCATTGCATTAGCTAAATCATCAGCTTTATTAAAAGAAATAACAAACATCGGGATTAATAAAGAAATTATTTGGGTGATTTTTTCTTTTAAACTGCCTTCATTAAAATCTACACCGCGAGAAGCTTGAGCTTTCATTATCTTATTAGTTTCATCAAACAATAATGGAATAAACCTTAGAGTTAGAGAAAACATCATGGCAAATGTACCAACTGGTATTTTTATTAAGGCTAAAGGGCTTAATATTGATTGTAAACCATTATTTATATCAATTGACATCGTAGAAAATGTCAATAAACTAGTTATCCCAACCATTAAAACAATTCTTAAAAAGATAAATGAGCCTTGGATTAAGCCACCTTCAAATACATCTAATTTATAATTTCCCCACATAAATTGGTGAAAATCAATTAGTTGTATAGCAAAACAAGCTATAAAAATTAAAATTAAATATAAATACTTAAATGGAATATATTTGTTTGTAAATATATATATGCCTACTAAAGCTAAAATAATTAATAAATGATATAAACCAAAATGAAAATTAAATGTATATAGTAAAGATCCACTTTTAGTATATATAATTTGTAATATAAAAGTAAAAGTTAGTAGAAATAAAATAGGTTTAATTCCTTTTACTATTTTAATAAATGGTAATCTAGTTGTAAAAAACAGCACTAAATAAAGGCCTAATAAACCAAGCATAGCATAAATATTAGGAACTATAAATATCAAGATAATCCACAAAATAGTAAGCAAAATCTTAATACGAGGATCAAGTTTATGCAACCAACTACTACCAGGAATGTATTGTCCTATTGTTACACTATTCATAAACACACCCCTTAAGTCTTGTCAATAAATCAGTTTCACTATAAATATCATATCCTAAATTTAAATTTAATTTATCGTTTAGATAATCAACTAAATTTAATAAATCTGGTTTAGCTAAATGACACTCTTTATAAATATTTGAGCTAAATAAATCAATAGGTTTGCCATCAAAAGCTATTTTACCATCGCGCATTGCTACAATGCGGGTAGCATACTGATAAACTAAATTCATATCATGAGTAATCATAACTATTGTCTTATGATATTTTTTATTTATCATATTAAATAAAGTCATAACTTCAATAGCTGTCTTAGGATCAAGTCCTCTAGTTGGTTCATCTAATAATAAAATATCTGGATTATATGCTAAAATACCAGCAATAGCAACCTTTCTCATTTGTCCACCTGATAATGAGAATGGGGATTTTTCTAATAATTCTGGTGCTATTTCTAACATTTTGGCGGCTTCTAAAGCATTTTCTTTAGCTTGTTCTTCTGATAGGCCAAAATTTTTAGGCCCAAACATAATATCTTTTATAACAGTTTCTTCGAATAATTGATATTCAGGAAACTGAAATACATAACCTATTCTTTTTCTGATTTGTTTTAATTTCGGATTTTTTCTTTTTTTAGGAGTAATTATATAATCAAAAACAACCACATTTCCCTTTGTTGGTAATAATAATGCATTCATATGACTTACTAAAGTCGATTTACCACTGCCTGTTTTACCTACTATTGCCACAAATTCATCTTGACTAGCGATATCTAGATTTATATTAAATAAAGCTTGAACCTTATCTTCTTTTCTTATGCCACTATAATCATGGTCTACTTCTCTAAATGATATTGCCATAATACTTCACCTAATTTTTTATTTTTACTTAAAACTTCATCATTTTCTACTTCATTATAAATGCGCATTTTAAATGGCATATCTAAATTAGAACTTTGTAACATTTCTCTTTGTTTAAAAACATCTTCCGGTTTACCCTGACCAATAATTTGGCCATCTTTTAAAACAACAATCCTATCAGCTAATTTAGCTATATCAAGATCATGAGTAATGGTTATAATTGTCTTTTTATAATTATCTCGCAAATTAACTATTAAATTAGTAATATCTTTTACTCCCTCAGGATCTAACATCGATGTGGCTTCATCAAGAATTATAACATCGCAATTTAAAGCCAAAATCCCCGCTATAGCTACCCTTTGTTTTTGGCCTCCTGACAAGGTATTTGGTTCTCTTTCAAGATAATCAAACATTCCAACTTCCTTAGTCCATTTTTCTACTAATTCATGCATCACATCACGAGGCATATTCCTATTTTCAAGGCCAAAAGCTACATCATATTTAACATTTACACCAACGAATTGATTATCCGGATTTTGGAATAAAATACCTACTTTTTGTCTAATTTTATTTAAATTTTCAGCATTTAATAATATATCATCATATTTAATTGTACCCTTATCAGCTTCTAATAGTCCAACTAATAATTTAGATAAAGTTGATTTACCACTACCATTATGGCCTAATATAGCTAACCATTCGCCATCATTAATTGTTAAATCTATTCCTCTTAAAGCTTGATCTTCTTTTGTATATTGGTACCACAAATCTTTAATTTCAATCATTTATAACCACTCCAATTATTCTAAAACCCGAATAACAACACATTTTAAATATAATTCTAAACCATTTAATAACATCGGATGATCAGGGCTTTGAATCCTAAAATCAACCATTTGACAAATTCTTTTACTATCTATTATAGCTTCATTTATCATCTGTAAAAATAATTCTAATGTCATGTGTTGCGAGCAAGAGAATGTAAATAGATATCCACCTTGTTTTAAAGCCTTTAGAGCACATAAATTAATATCTTTATATCCTTTATAAGCTTTTTTTACAGTATCTTTACTTTTAGTAAAAGCTGGTGGATCTAATACGATTATATCATATTTATTTTTAATTTCCTCTTCATGCAAATAAGAAAAAGCATCTTGACATATAGTTTTAATATTAGTGAAATTATTTAATTTAGCATTATCTAAAATCGTATCACAAGCAAATTTAGATATATCTAAAGCTACTACTTCTTTCGCTCCCCACTTAGCCGCATTTAACGCAAAACCACCAGTATGTGAAAAACAATCTAAAACAACCTTGTCTTTAACATAATATTTTAAATAATCTCTATTGAGTTTTTGATCTAAAAAATACCCTGTTTTTTGACCATCTTTTACATCGACATAAAAAGATATATCATTCTCTTTTACTAAAACTTTAGTCGGAAATTCTTGATATAAATAACCTTTTTCTAAAGGTATACCTTCTTTTTCATTAATATTTATATCATTACGGTAATAAATCCCTCTTGGGTTTAATACCTCAACTAAGATATCTTTAATCATATTATTAATTTTATACATACCAAGTGAAGTGAATTGACAAACTAATATATCAGCATATTTATCTACAACTAAACCAGGTAATAAATCAGCTTCACCAAAAACTAATCTTAAGCAATTAGTAAAACCTAAAGTTTGGCGATGATTAACAGCATTAATAATTCTTTTTTTAAAGAAATCATAATTAATTTCTTCATTTTTTAAAGTTAAAACTCTAATCATTATTTTACTTTGTGAATTAAAAAAACCTTTGCCTAAAAAAAGTTCATCTTGACTATAAATATCACAAACACTTCCACTTACTATTTCACCCTTAAATGAAATAACTTCATTATTATAAATAAAAGGTATGAATTTATTTAATTTTTTTGCGGCATTCTGATTAATATATACTTTAAACATAATTACCTAAATGAAACTATTATGCCATCTTTATTAGCATAAAAAGTTGTTAAACCTCTAGTTGGATATAATGATACATTAACATTTGCGTACTTATTTTTAATATTAGTAGCTAACTTAGTAGCTGTTTCTAAATTATTACAATATGTAATTACAACTTCACTAAATTTAGGACTTAAATTTGGCATTTCATCAACTAAACTTTCAAGCGATTTAGTTAAAGTTCTAATTTTCTTAATTAATTTTATTTCACCATTATGAGCACAAAAAAGTGGTCTAATTGATAATAATGAGGCTACCATACCTGTAAATTTGTTCATTCGTCCATTTTTGATTAAATTATCAAAAGAAGATAAAACAAATAACAAATTATAATTTGTGTTATTGATTATGTCGACTATTTCTAGAAATTCTTTACCCTCATCTAGATATTTCATAATATCTAATACCATCAATCTAGCTACACCAGCTACAGCCTTAGAATCGATTACTGCAACTTCTTTGTTTTCACTTTTAACTATATTTTTAGCTAAAAGTGCTGAATTATAAGTTCCTGATAATTTACTAGATATAGTTATACAAAATGTATAATCAGCTTCTCTAAATAAATTAGCAAAAACTTCTGGGCTAGGACATGACGTCGTTTGTTTTTCTTTAGATTCAGCCATAGTCTTTAATAATTCATCTACATTTAAATTCGCATCATCAACAAATTCTTTTTGACCAATTTTAATTGTTAATGGAGCTACATTTACTTTACAATTAGAATTATTAAATTCATTAACTAATATATCAGCAGAACTATCAACTACAATTTGAAACTTCATATTTTTCCTCCTAAATTGATATATCTAATAAAATAGGAGCATGATCACTGCCTAAAACTTTATCATATATATCAGCATTTATTATTTTATCTTTTAGTTCATTAGAAACTAAGAAATAATCTATTCTCCATCCTATTCCTTTTTCTCTAGCTCGCATGCGATAACTCCACCATGAATATTTTACATCATTTGGGTGTAAAAATCTAAATGTATCTATATATCCTTGATTTAGCAAAGAACTAAAGGCATTGCGTTCTTCAATTGTAAAACCGGCATTTCTTTCGTTGCCTTTAGGGTTTTTAATATCTATTTCTTGATGCGCAACATTTAAATCACCACAAATTATAACTGGTTTATTTAAAGTTTTTAAATAAGCCTTTAAATCTTCTTCATATTCTAATCTATATGGCAACCTTTTTAATTCATTCTGACTATTAGGAGTATACATAGTTATAAAATAATAGTCAGGATATTCTAATGTTATAACTCTACCTTCATCATTATATTTCCCGTCAATTAAGCCATAATTTACAGATAATGGTTTTTCTTTAACATATATTAAAGTTCCACTATACCCTTTTTTTATAGCACTGTTCATATAATAGGTATATCCATCAATAAATATATCTTTTTGACCTTCTTGCATCTTGGTTTCTTGAATCGCAAAAATATCTGGTTGTTCTTGATTAAAAAAATCTAAAAAGCCCTTATCTATACAAGCTCTAATTCCATTTACATTCCAACTAATTAATTTCATATTACCTCTTAAAGCAATAAATAAGACAGTTTTACTGTCTTATTTAACTGGTTCTAATTTTTTTGTGCCACCCATATATGGCCATAATACTTCTGGGACATCTACACTACCATCTTCATGAAGATGATTTTCTAATAATGCTATAAGCATTCTAGGTGGAGCCACAACCGTATTATTAAGGGTATGAGCAAAATAATTACCATTCTCACCCTTAATTCTAATTCCTAAACGTCTTGCTTGGGCATCACCTAAATTAGAACATGAACCAACTTCAAAATATTTATTTTGCCGCGGAGACCAAGCTTCAACATCGATTGATTTAACTTTTAGATCGGCTAAATCACCACTACAACATTCTAAAGTTCGGCAAGGAATTCCCATAGAAACAAAAAGTTCAACTGTATAGTTATACATTTTTTCAAACCATGCCATAGAATCTTCTGGTTCGCATACAACAATCATTTCTTGTTTTTCAAATTGATGTATACGATAAATTCCTCTTTCTTCAATACCATGAGCACCTTTTTCTTTTCTAAAACAAGGGCTATATGAAGTATATGTATAAGGTAATTTAGTCTTATCTAAAATTTGACCAATAAATTTACCAATCATTGAATGTTCACTAGTTCCAATTAAATAAAGATCTTCGCCTTCAATTTTATACATCATTTGATCCATTTCACTAAATGACATTACCCCATCAACAACATTAGATCTAATCATAAATGGTGGAACGACATAAGTAAAACCTTTATTAATCATAAAATCTCTAGCATAAGCTAAAACAGCACTATGTAATCTAGCTATATTGCCCATCAAGTAATAAAAACCGTTTCCCGCAACTCTTCTAGCTGAATCTAGATCTATACCACCTAATTTTTCAATGATGTCTAAATGATAAGGAACTTCAAAATCATATTTTGTTGGTTCTAAGAATCTTTTTCTTTCAACGTTTTCACTATCATTTTTACCAATAGGTACAGATTTATCAATGATATTAGGTATAATCATCATACGATGTTTTAATTCACTTTCTAGATGAACTAATTCTTTATCAAATTCTTCAATTTCTAAATTTATTTTAGAGATTTCTTCTTTTATTTTATTAGCTTCTTCAACCTTTTTTTGGCGCATTAACAAGCCAATTTCGCCACTACCCTTATTTCTTTTAGCACGACATGTTTCAACATTACCCTTAATTTGTCTAATCTTAGCATCTAGTTCGATAACTTCATCTACTAAAGGTAATTTTTCATCTTGAAATTTATTTTTAATATTTTGTTTGACAATTTCTGGATTTTCTCTTAAAAACTTAATATCAATCATCTTATTACTCCCATTCTAATGCCTTAATAACATGTTCAGATATTTCATATTTACTTGCTTTATTTAAAATTTTATTTAGCGTATTATTTATTTCAAATTTCTTTAATATTAAGGCCACTGCCGCTAATACTCTTTTTTTATAACTTCTTAAAGATATGATTTTAAATAAAGCTGATTGACTATATTTACTAGCAAAATTTTTAAAAAAAGTATATAAATTTTCATAATTAATATTGGCAAAATCTTGAATATGTTCAATTAGTTCTAAACAATTAATGATATTATAATAACTTTCATTACGATAATCTACATCTAAATAAAAGATAGATAAATCTCCTATTTTTCTAATACTTTTAATTAAGAAAATGTTTGTAAACACATAATTAAAGTCACTAACATTATCACTTATTCCTAGATCACTATACATATTGCCGCCAACTTGGCAACCATTACGACCTTTATTAGTTAAAAAATCAATAATATCCTTAGTACTAGGTTCTTTATTAAAATCATTAGAGTATGGTTTATAATACAAACCTTTAGAAATGCTTTTAATCGTATTTTCTTTAGAAAGACGTGCAAGTAACTGATAAAATGTGTTTTCTTGCATATCTTCAAAATAATCTGCATATGTTTGTTTAGCGAAAAATAGTTCGCCTTCTTTTAACATATCAATCCAATTTCTAATGTTTCTTGTGAACATTATTGCTCATCCACCTTTTCACCAGACTTGTTTTTCAAATGATTTACCCAAAAGTAAAATACGGCCGAACCTAAAAGAAAAACGCCAATAAAAACAATAATACCAAAATAAAATTTAGTTTCTTTTATAACCCAATAACTATAAATAATAGCTATTATGGTTGTATAAGATAAACTTAAAATAAATTGATAACGATACGTTTTAAAATCTTCCTTTTTTAATTTATTAAAGGTCATTAAACATCATTCCTTTTACATACTTTTTAATATTGTTGTAATATTATCTAATGTGAAACCAAAATATGGATATATTTCACTTAATGGCATTGATTTACCAAATTCATCAACACCTAAAACTTTACTTGCATAACGATACCAAGGCATGCTAGCACCAAGTTCAACAGCTAGTGTTTTCGCTCTATTTGGTAAAATATTATTCTTATATTCTTCACTTTGCTGATTAAAAATAAACATTGATGGCATACTAACTACTCTTACACCGATGTTTTGTTTATTTAATTCTTTAGCTACTTTTAAACATAAACTAAGTTCAGTTCCACAAGATAATAAAATATAATCTAACTTTTGTGGTTCATAAACTATATATGCACCCTTATTAAAGTCTTCGTTAGTTTCAGTTAAAACTGGTACATCTTGCCGTGAAGATACAATAACTGTAGGGTAATTATTGCCTTTTAAGGCAGCAATAATTGCATAAGTCATTTCCTTAGCATCAGCCGGTCTTACAACATTTAAATTTGGCATAGCTCTTAAACCAGCTAATTGTTCAACTGGTTGATGAGTAGGACCATCTTCTCCAACACAAACACTATCATGTGAGAAAATAAATAAAGATGGGATACTCATTAAAGCTGCTTCTCTAATTGAATCTTTCATATAGTCAGAGAAAACAAAGAAACCAGCTCCAACACCAAGTAAATTACTTAATGTAAGTCCATTACAAATACTTGCCATTGCGTGTTCTCTTACGCCATAACAAATATTTCTTCCTTGATAGTTATCCTTACTGAAATTACCATCAACACCTTTAATCATTGTTGAATTAACCAAATCAGCAGAACCAGCCATAATAGCTTGATTAGCTTCTGCCATTTTAGTAATTATACTTCCAGCAACTTTTCGTGTTGATATTTGATTAGTAAAAGTTGGTAAATCACTAGGTATATCTATTTTTTTATTTAATATTTGCTTTAATAATAAGTAATCATCATTATATTTTTTTGCATAAGAGCTTAGCTTTTCTTCATAAGCTAAACGGGCCTCTTTACCTCTTACAATAACGGCCTTTTTATATAATTCATAAACTTCATTAGGAATAGTAAAATTATCATAGTGATAATCTAAATTATCCTTTAATGAAGCCAATTGTTCATCATTTAATGGCTTACCATGAATAGAGCTTGTTCCAGCTAATGAAGTACCATAACCAATAATGGTTTTAACTTCAATAATAGTTGGTTTCTTATTTTCTTTAGCTTTATTTATAGCTTCATCAATAGCTTTAACATCAAAGCCATCATCAACTCTTAAATAGTCCCAATTCATAGCTTCAAATTTCATTTTTATATTGTCATCACAAGCATTACTTGTTGGACCATCTAATTGAATATCATTAGAATCATATAAAACTATTAAATTATCTAAAGCTAAATGACCAGCTAAACTACAAGCCTCCATCGCAAGACCTTCTTGTAAGTCACCGTCACCACATAATACATATGTGTTATAGTTAAACAATTCATAATCTGATTTATTAAATTTAGCACTAAAATATTTGCCACTAATAGCCATACCTACCGCAGTAGCTAAGCCTTGACCTAAAGGACCTGTCGTTACTTCTACTCCTGGTGTATGTCCGTATTCAGGGTGTCCTGCTGTTTTAGCATCTTTTTGCCTAAATTGCTTTAAATCAGAAACACTAATATCAAACCCACTTAAATGTAAGAGAGTGTATAGTATAGCTGAACCATGACCTGCACTTAATACAAAACGATCACGATTAGGCCAATTTGCCATACTAGAATCAATTAGTAAGTGTCTTGTAAATAAAGTGTGTAAAATTGGTGCACTACCAAGACAGATACCCGGATGGCCACTTTTAGCTTTACTAATCATTGAAGTGCTTACAACTCTTAAAGCATTTATGGCTAAATTATCTATATTATTCATGATTATCTTCTACTTTTTCTTTGTTTTCTTCTTCAGTAACAGCTGTTTCTTCTATTTTATCTTCAACAGTTGTTTCTTCTCTTTCATCTTCATCAACATATTTGTCTTCGCCATGATCCTTAGCATCTTCAGCTGCTATTTCAGCATCTATTTCAGCTTGCTTTTTATCAAAGAAAGTATCGATATATTCTCTTTGACGATTTAAAACATCTTCAAATCCTTCTGGCGTTAATGTTTGTTTTATTAAATCTACACTTTCTTTATTAAATGCATTCATCTTATTTTTAGTAAATTTATTTAAAAATAACATACCGATAATAAAGACTAAAAATACCCCTAATTCTGCATAAATAGACCAATTGGCTGTACCAAATAATAAAGCTATAATTAAATAACAAGCCAAACATAATACAGCTAATGGAACTAAAATACGATAATTAAATTTTTTAGTAACATCATCACATCTGTCCCAAAAATCTAACCAAATCTTATTTATTGGTTGACTATATAATTCTTTAACGTGTTCATAAAATCCTTTTTCAATAAACAAGCGATAATTAGTTCCATCCATACTAGTCCAAACTACAAATTTACCTTTAGTAACATTTTGATTGTATAATGGATCAAAATCATCTAAATAATACAATTCTACAATTCTACCATCAAACTCTTGAGTTTCAAATGGCTCATAACCCTCTGCTAATTGATATGCTTTAGCATTTAAACGCATAAATCTTTCACATTCCTTTCTACTCTAGGTATTATATCAAATATTAACATAACTTTAAAGCAAAAAAGTAATAAATATTACTAGACATTACCCATTTCATCTGGCTTTTTTATTAGAATTAAATCTAAAGTTTATCTGTTTTTAAAATGTACAATCTAAATTTAGAAAACAAATTTCCTTTATTCAGCTTGCAAGATTTCTTTTAATCTATCTATACTTACGACTATTATTCATCATATTCATCTATACCCTTAATTAAAAATAAATCATTTCTTTCTTTACTCAATGATATTAAATCATCACTAAAACCACTTAGACTAAATAAAACATAATATTTATTAGTATATTTATTTAATTCATTAACTGTTTTCACTTTATTTTCTAATTCATATAAAACACTTAAACCAACTTTATGTTTACTATATTTACATTCACCAAATAAAGCTATATTTCCATCATCATTTAAACCTACAATATCTATTTCTAAAGTTTTATTATCCCAATATCTACCTATTCTATTAATATATATTTTTTTATCAACAGCAAATTTAAAACTAATTGTCCTTGCTATTTCTTCATAAATATATGGCATATAATTTGCTTCATAACTATTTTTAATTAAATCTAAAACATAATTTATATTATTCGTTTCTAAATAATTTATGTTAGGATAAACATATTTAAACCAAAAAAGAATAAAATTATCTTTAATTTTATAAATTCCTTTTTTACTTTTACTAGGATCATATTCCGTTATAGGAACTTCTCTTTCAATTAAGTCTAAATCTATTAATACATTTAAATATTTTGTTAAATTAGTTTGTTTAACATTTAAATCTACGGCTATATTTTGTAATTTATGACATCCTTTGGCTATACTTTTAATTAAACTGAAATAACTACCTATTTCACTAACTTCTTTTTGTAATAAAAAGTAAGGTTCTTCATATAAAAACGAATTCTTATTTAATATATTATCACTAATAGCTTCATATATATCATTACAATTATTAAACATTTCTATATATCTAGGTATACCACCAGTAACACCATAAGACAATAATAACTCCTTAAATATTAAATTAGGATAAAACCTATGATAATCTAAAAAACTTATTTGCTTTAATTTTATTTGAGCTGTTCTTCTACCATATAAAGGACTAGAATAATTAAGTGTTTGAGAAATCATTAAATTAACTAATGAACCACATAATATTAACATTACGTTATTATCTTTTAATATTAAATCCCATATTTTTTGCATAACGGAAGGGAAAGCCGCATTTTTTAATCCTAAATACTGAAATTCATCAATTACTATAATTTTTTTAGTACTTGTTTTATATTCCACTAAATAATTAAATATATCATACCAATCTATTAACGCATCGTTTAATAATTTATTATTAATAAACTTGCTAACTAGATATTTAAAGTTCCTTAGATTATTTTCTTCTTTTTCTTCAGTAGCTAAAAAATAAATACTATCATTATGTTTGTTTAAGAATTCTCTAATTAAACTAGTCTTACCTACTCTTCTTCTACCATATATAATAACCAAATTTGATTTTTCACTATTATATTCATTTTCTAACGTTGATAATTCTTCAATTCTATCTATAAAAGTCATATTAACACCTCTATAATTATTATACTTTAATTTATAATAATTACAAGTATAATAATCCGAGTTCTTTTTAATGATGTTATTACAAGATACACAGAGATTTAAAGCAAAAAAGTAATAAATATTACTAGACCTTTATTGTTTTATCTTTTTTTACTAGAATCAATTATAAAGTGTATCTGTTTTTAAAATATGGTATAATTAAAGCAGAAAATATTTCTGGATGTGATAGTATGCGTAAAAACAATATATTAATCGTTGAAGACGAAACTAATATTTTAAGAATTATCAGCAATTATTTTAAAAAAGCTAATTATGAGGTTTATGAAGCTACTAATGGTGAAGAAGCTTTAAACATTTTTTTTAATACTAATCTAGATATAATTGTTTTAGATATCATGATTCCTAAAATAGATGGTTTTGAAGTTGCTAGAAGAATTCGTTCTACTTCTAATATTCCTATTATTGCTATGACAGCCTTAAGTGAAGAACAAGATATGATTACTGGTTATAATTTAAAGCTAGATGATTATGTAGTTAAACCTTTAAAACCTAAAATATTAGTGATGAAAGTTAATAATTTATTAGCTAGATTAAAAGAACCTGAAAGTATGAAACAAAACTACAAAATCGGTAATATAGAACTAGACTTCGGGGGATTTAAAGCCTATTTAGATGGGATAGATTTAAATTTAAGCAAAACCGAATTTAAATTATTAGCTTATTTAATAAAAAACAAAAACAGAGCTTGTTCTAGAACCTTATTATTAGATGAAATTTGGGGTATGGAGGTCTATGTAGATAGTAGAATAGTTGATACCTATATCAAAAGTCTTCGTAAAGCTTTAAAGCCTTATGAATATATTAAAACAATATTTGGTTTAGGTTATATGTTTAGTGAGGATCAAAATGTTAAAAAGTAAATTATTTTGGTTGTTTCTTTCTTATTTCATTTTACTTATCATCACTTTTGTTGTTATTAACTTATTATTAAAAGACTATACTTATTTATATTTAATCAATATTATTCTTGGCTTTATCTTTAGCATAATCTGTTTTACACTTATTTATTTTTTCTATATTGTTCCTATATTAGCTAGTAACAATCTTGCTAAAAACTATAATGAAGCTAATTATGCTTATAAAAATTATAATTTTAATAACCCTGATTTAATTAAATTAAATGCAAATATAACTTCTTTAGCTAATAAATTGAATATAATTACCCAAAAATATCAAGAAATTAGTACAGAAAATCAAAATTATTATGAACAATATCAAAAAGATATTGAAACTAAAAAACAATTAGTAGCTAGTATTTCTCATGAAATTAAAACTCCTCTAGCTGTTATCGAAGCTACTGCTTCTGCACTCTATGATGATATTTTTCCTAAAGAAGATGAAAAAAAAGAATTAAATAATATCATTAATGAATGCGATAAAACTAGTCAAATGTTACAAGAAATAGTAAATATTTATAAATTAGATAGCAAAAATGTTAAATTAGATGCTAAAGAATATAATATTAAAGAATTAATTTTAACTGTTATAAATGAATATAATAATCTAATTATTAAATATAAAAAAACTATA
>CASEZJ010000029.1 GCA_949292525.1 uncultured bacterium
TAATGTCTACTTATCTAAAAAAGATGTAGACAACATTTTGAATGTCGAGTTTGATATAGCTTAACAACCGAAAAAACGATAAGATCCTAAAGACAGGTATTTAGTTGAATATTCAACTATTTTTTATATGAAAGTTACTTTTCATATAAAAGCAATAGATTTTTATAAATAAACTAAAAGAGGACTCTAAGCCCTCTTCTAATTACATTTATATTCAAATTACCAAATTATTAATCTTTCACTTGGATCTAAATACATCTTATCAGTTTCTTTAACATTAAATGCATCATAAAATTCTTTAAAGTTTTTAACTTGTTGATTAGCTCTATAATAAGCAGGTCCATGAACATCTACTGTTAATAATAATTTTGTATATTCAGGACGCGCTTTTTGACACCAAATACGCGCATAATTCATAAAGAATTCTTTAAAATTAGCATTAGGTTTAACTCGATTTAAAGATTCAATCGCTGAAGCAACACCACCATTATCAGCAATATTTTCTGACACGCTTAATTTACCATTTACCTTAGAACCCTCTAATTCTAAGCCATCAAATTGTTTAGTCATGGCCTCTGTTTTAACTTGGAAGTTTTTATAATCTTCTTCTGTCCACCAATTTTTAATATTACCAAGTTCATCCATTTGAGCACCATTATTATCAAAAGCATGACTTATTTCATGGCCAATAACACAACCAATTCCACCATAGTTTTCTTCAATTGTTTGTTCTAGACTATAAAAAGGCACTTGTAAAATAGCCGCAGGGAATGTTATGTCATTAAATGATGGATTATAACAAGCATTAACTGTATTTCCAGACATTACCCATTCACTTCTATCAACTGTTTTATAAAGCTTTTCATCACGATTAGCAACTAAAACTTTATTTAACTTGTCAACAATTTCAATTAAACTTTGGTTATTACTAAATGCTAGTAAATAATATTTATCAGAAACTTTATCTGGATAACCGATTTTAATTTCCATCTTATCTAATTTAACAATAGCTTTAGCTATAGTTTCTTTAGATAACCAATTATTATTACTTAAACGATGTTTATAGCTTTCAATTAAGTTTTTAACTATACTAATAACATCCGCCTTAGCTTCAGGACCAAAATATTTTTTACCATAATAAACGCCTAATGGTTCATCATAATAATTATTAACTAAACGATAAGCATATTTATCGATTTTAGCCATTTCTTTAGCACCGCTTAAGGCTCTACTATAAATACCAGCTAAGTTTCTAAATTCTTCTGATAAATAAGCTACATTACTTAAAATCAAATTAACTTTAGCCCAAGCAACATATTCACTATAATCAGTCATTAAACCTTGATAATTATCTAAAAATCTAGGATCATAAACAACCACATTAACTGGTGGAATGCCATATCTAGAAACTACAAGATTAGCAAAATCACAGTCTAGTTTATCTTCTACATCTTTAAATGAATATGGATTATAACATTTAATATAATCAGCCCATTCTTCACTTGATTTAACAATTTTACTGATCTTCTTATCAAAACTTAAAGTTTTAGCTAACAATTCTTCTTTATTTTCAATCTCTAATTTAGCTAAAATTTGTAAAACCATTTGTGAATAAACACTTAACAATGCTTCTTCATTTGCTGTATTATACATAGTGGTATCTGGTAAAATAGTTTGTGGTCCTGTAATGCACAAACAATATTTAGTAGCATCCATCATATCTTCCGTTACACCTATATTAAAAGGAAGGGGATAATTATTAACATATAAATAATATAAGGCAATACTAAAATCATGTTTATTTACAATGTTATCTAAATAGTTTAATTTAGATAATAAAAAATCTTTTCCTTTTAATCTATCTTCTTCATCTAAAACTTTATTAAATAAGTCTACTGCTTTATTTAATAACGAATCATTACTTGGTTTTTTACTTATTGATTTAAATTCTTTTAACATTATTTTTTCAACTTTGTCAACTAGATCAATAAAACCACCAGTAACTGGTTTATCTGCTGGTATTTTAGCTTTTTTTATCCATTCACCATTAACATAATTATATAGATCATCCTCAATTCTAATCTTATCTTGCATAATTTTCACCTCTAGTAAGTATTATACAATTTTTATTAAATTAAATAAAGAAAAAAGAGGAGTCAAAATGAAATATGCCTATATTAGAGTATCAACTGAAAAACAAAACATTGACAGACAATTAACACTATTAAGTCAATATGTTGATAACAATTATATCTATATCGATAAAGAGAGTGGAAAAGATTTTAAAAGAACAAACTATCAAAAATTAAGAAATAAATTAAAAAAAGGTGATGAATTATATATTAAATCTATTGATCGATTAGGTAGAAATTATAATTTAATAACTGAAGAGTTTAGATATTTATCTAAAACTGTTGGGGTTATTATTTATGTTTTAGATATGCCTTTTATTAATAATTTTAATAATATTATAAACGACGAAACATTAAGAAGTTTTGTCATAGATTTAGTTTTACAAATATTATCTTTTGTAGCAGAAAATGAAAGAAATAATATTAAAGAGAGGCAAAGTGAAGGAATTAAAATTGCCAAACTAAAAGGCAAACATCTTGGTAGGCCAAAATTAACAATACCTGAAAATTTTAATACAATTATTAATAAAGTTAAAAATAATGAGTTACAACTTAAAAAAGCATTAAAACTATTAAACATAAGTAAAACTAGTTATTATAAATATAAAGCTATTTATAAGTAAAAAGGTTTTTGTAAACTAAATAAGCTACAAAAACCTCCTTATTATATTTTTCTAGTTGCGAAAGTAAACCAAGCTAACATATCACCACTGAAATATTCTTTTAAGGTATCATATACCATTTGATGATAGTTGTTTAACCATTCTTTTTCATCTTTTCTTAACATATCTATGTTAATAGCATCTAAATCGATTGGGACATAAGTTATAGTTTCAAACTTTAAAAAATGACCATATTCAGATGTTCCGGCATCAACACATAACATCTCGTTTTCTGTTCTAATGCCAAACTTATCTTCTAAATAAACCCCCGGTTCATTTGTTGTGATCATACCTTCTTTTAAAATTGCACTATCTTCTCTTTCAGGTACGATCTTCCATCTAAATCCATTAGGGCCTTCATGTACACTTAAAACATGACCTACACCATGGCCTGTACCGCAACGATAATCTAGTAGTTTTTCCCAAATTGGGCCACGTGCTAAAATATCTAAATTATTCCCGCGACATCCTTCTAAAAAGACAGCTCTAGATAAATTGATTACTGATTTTAGCACAGTTGTAAATAACTCTTTTTGTTCATCTGTTATTTGACCGATCGCGAAGGTTCTTGTAATATCGGTTGTTCCTTCTAAATATTGACCACCAGAATCTACTAGTAATAAGTTATCTTTAACTATTTCCGCATCTGATTCTAAACTTGGACTATAATGTAACATAGCTCCGTTAGCTCCAAAAGCACATATTGTGTTAAATGATGGCTCAATAAAGCCTTTTTGTCTTTTTCTTAAATTTAAAAGATAGTGGCTTACTTTAGTTTCTGTAACTTTTTCTTTAAAATCTAAATGCTTTAAATAATACATGAATTCTGTTACGGCAACCCCATCTTTAATATGAGCTAATTTAGTGTTTTTTATTTCAACTTCATTCTTAATACATTTAAGTTCTAATGTTGGGTTTGTTTTTAAAAATACTTCATTTTTACCTTTTACTATATTATAGATTTGATAATTAACTTTATTTGGATCTAACCATATTTTTTTAGCTTCTAATTTATATAAATCTTTATATAATTCATCATATTCTTTCACTATAATTTCATTATCTTTTAAATATGGTTTTAAATCTTTAGTAATTTTATTTTTATCAACATATAATATAGTTTCTTTTTCAGTAATAACTGTATAAGCTAAAAAAACTGGAGTATATAAAACATCATTACCTCTTAAATTAAATAACCATGCTTCATCTTCTAATGATGTCAAAACAAAAACATCACACTTGTTTTCGTTCATTTTATTTAAAACTTGTTTTCTTTTTTCTTGGTATGATGAACCTGTAAAAAATTCATCTAAATAATATATTTTATCTTGTGGTAACTGTGGTCTATTAGGCCAAATTAAATTAATTATATTATCTGTTGTTTTATAATTAACTTTATATTTTAGCTCTTTTTCTAATTCTTTTATAAAATTAATACTAACCATTTTACCATCAAACAACAAAGTCCCATTATCACCTAATACACCAGCAAGATAATTATAAATAGTTCTAACTTTAGGTTCTCCCATCTTCATTAAAACTATACCACTATCTTCTAATTGTTTTTCGGCTTGTAAAAAATATCTACCATCCGTCCATAAACGCGCTTCATTTTCCGTTATAACTAAAGAACCTGCAGAACCTGTAAAACCTGAAATATAAGCTCGAATTTTAAAATAATCACTGATATATTCACTTTGATGATAATCAGCTGTTAAAATGACATAGGCTTTAACATTTATTTCTTTTAATTTACTTTGAATTGTTTCAATAATATTCATATAGCACCTCTTATAATATTAATTGTTTGAAATTAACTAAAATAATGATATTATAATTATATCACAAATTAAAGGAGATAAAAAAATGGATTTAGGTTTTTTTGGTATATTTGATATTATTTTAATAATATTTTTTCTAGTAGCTTTAATATACGGTGCTAAACATGGCTTTTTAGATCGCTTTAGAAAATTAGCTTCTGGAATTATCGGATTAATTATAGCAATCTTATTCAGTGGTAAATTAGCAGATTTATTTATTGCTAAAAATGTATTTTATGACAATATTTATACTAATGTTTATCAAAACATCATAACATCAGAAGCTTTTGCTAATGGAGGAGATCCAAGTTCAGTCTTAAGCTCATTAGGTTTTCCTAAAATAATAGCTGATTATATAGCTTCAACTATTGGTGGTGAAATAGATATCGCAAGTGCTTTAGCTCATCAAGTATATAGTTTATTCATATCTATTATTTCATTTATAATATTACTTGTAGGATGCTGGATTTTAAGTTTTGTTTTAAAAATATTAATTGGTTTAATTAGAGAAAATATAGCGATTAGAGTAGTAGATGGTATTTTAGGTGTTATATTATATGGATTTTTAGCTATTTGTTGTGTTTATATATTATTCTTTATCTTATCTTTAATAATTCAAATTCCAGGACTTGAAGGATTTAGAAATTTTGTTACAGTAGATCTCCAATTAACAAATCCTGATGAATTTAGATTGTCTAAATATTTCTATGAAAATAATATTTTAATTAATTTCTTTAAATTATTCTTCTAATTATTTCCATTAATTTAGTGAAAAGGCTTTCTTATTTGTTAAAGATGGTTTATAATAAACTAAATAAACAAAACGGAGGTCAAAATGAAATACATATTAGGAGCACCAGGAACTGGTAAAACAAAAGAAATATTAAGATTGAGTGAAGAAAATCACATACCTGTGCTTTGTGAGTCACAACAAAGAAAAAATAGGCTTTTAGAAAGAGCTACTCAATATGGTTATGTAATACCTGTACCAATCGTTTTTTCTGAATTAACACCAAACGATAAGGTCGTTTATATTGACGATATTGAAAGATTATTTAAAGCAATGTTTAATGTTAAAGTTGATACTGTAACTTTAAATTTATTAAAACCAGATGATGTTACAACTCTAAAAGAATAACATTGATTGCTAAACTGATAAAAAACGTTGTTATACAACGTTTTTTTGTTACCTTGTTAAATTTATTTTTTCATAATTATTATTGGATATGGATTACCCTGTTCATCTATTTCTTTTCGTTCAAAATCATGAAATCCCTGTTTTAAATAGAATTTATGAGCTCTATAATTTTCTACATTAACCATTACTTCATTAATGTTATATTTAGAAAATGCATAATTTATTAATGCACTACCAATCCCTTTACCTATAAATTTATCATCAACAAACAACATTTCAATTTTGTTTTTATTTATACCGATGAAACCAATGCTTTTATTATCATCATACATAATAATTAAACAAGGAACATTCATAATTGCCTTAGGAACATACTTTTTAATATTATTGATTTCTTTTTCTGTTAAAAACATATGACTTGTTTTTACAGATCTTTCCCATATGTTAACTAATTCTTGAATTAAGTTTTTATCTTTTTTAAATATTTGTTTTAGTTGCATATCTATATTCCTAGTCTATAAATAAAATTATTTCACTTTAGGTAAAGATATAATAAACATTTTAGAAGTAGCCATAATTAATGCTTCTTTATTATATTTTTGATATGCTAAATTGATCTCTTTTAAACCATTATAATTATAATTTTTTCTATATCCTAAATTATTAAATAATTTAGCTAATTTAGGATTGCGATAACTTTTTTTACCACTATCTATTTCTTCATTAGACATTAAATATATACCACCTGGTGATATAAAATTTATTTTATTCAAATTTATTTCAATTCTAATATTATTTTTAGTAGCCCAATTCCTATGAATAAAGGCATTTAATAATGCTTCTTTAATCGCTTTAGCTGGATATCCTTTAATATTTTTAAAATATATTAATATTTCATCTATTTGTTTAACAATAGAACCTTTAAACACTTTTCTTTTTTTAATGTTATTTACCTGATCTAAAATATAAATTTTAGTTCTATTTGCTTGTTCATCAGATAATAAATAAGCTAAATTAGTATATTTATTATTTTTAATAAAACCTAAAGAAGAAAGCTTATCAGTAAGTTCAGGAAATTTATTAAGTAAATACGAAAAACTTAAATCACCACTATATAAATCATCTTCATAAAATAATTTATGACTAAGTATTTTTAATTTAGTGATTTCTTCTTTAGAAGCCTTACATTTAGATGTTTCAAACCTTAAATAAGTCCCATTATCTATACCAGCTTCTGTTAAATAATACGGTTTATCTATTCCTTCTGCTACATTTAAGACTAATACACCATCTTGATTCCATTTTAAATCTATGTATTCTTTAGGGTTTGGACTTATAACATCGTTTAATAACCAATTTATTATTCTTGTGGCTTCAATGTCTTTTTCTTTTTCTGATAAATCATAATAAATTGTACCATCATCATTAACGCCAACATAGATCGTGCCACCATCAGTATTTAAAAAAGCTATTATTTCTTTTTTTATTTCATCTGTTATTTCGCGTTTTAATTCTATTCGTTCTGTTTCTTTATATATCATAACTTCACCTTGTAAATATAATGTAGCATAGGTTTACCTAGATATATTTTAACAAATTCGCCAACTTTTGTCATATTATTTTTAAGAGCTACTTTTTGACTTTGATAATTATTATATTTAATAATTGAATATATTTCTTTATAATTATGGCTTTTAGCATAGTCTATTAAAACTTTAGAAGCTTCTATACAATAGCCATTATGCCAATAATTATCACCAAATATATAACCTAGTTCAATAACTTTAGCATTTGGTATTTCTTGAACTGTAAAACCAATCTGCCCGATTAGAGTACAATTTTCTTTTAAACAACAAGCTAGTAAGCCAAAATTAGCTTTATATCTTTCTCTTTGCTTGTTGTACCAATCTATTACATCGGCTTTAGTAAAATGATGTTCATAATGAAACATTACTTTATCATTCATCATTTTTTCTAATGCAGGTAAATCATTTTCTACTAATTCTCTTAAATAAAGTCTTTCTGTTTCTAATATTAATTTAAATTCACATTTATCTAAGCATACTCTATCTTCATTAAAAGGTATATCATCATTTTGTAGAAGCTTAAATTGTTCTTCTTTGCCACCAAATTTATAATTAGAACTTAATGTTCCGTTTTTACTAACAACTTTATAACAAGGATTTATTAATTTATCAGTATTTGAATGTAATATTTTCCCTACTGCTTGATAACCTTTAGATTTATAATAATTAGCTATATCTTTATATGTAGTTACCATACCTTTAGGAATTAACTTTATATAATTAAAAACATCTTCTTTATTCATATAACCTCATAAAAAAAACCTAATCACAATACCACTTAACTTATGGCTGCTACCTCTCGGTCCTGACCAGGTTCGCTAAGTAATACTTGATTAGGGTGAAAAAATTGTAGCATAATTTCTTTCTATTTACAATACTATTTAAACATTTTCTTTTTCTTAAAAAAGATAATTAAAATAACACAAATTACAATTGTTATAATTAAAGGAATAAACCAATATATAGCCCCTGGTAGGTTATCTACATTCATACCATAAAAACCAAAAATTATATTAGGTATAGACATAACAATTGTAATGACAGCTAAAACTTTCATCACAATATTTAAATTATTAGATATAATTGATGCGAAAGCATCCATTGTTCCTGATAAAATATTAGAATAAATATTACACATTTCAATCGCTTGGTGTAATTCAATTAAAACATCTTCTAATAGATCTTGGTCTTCCTCATAAAGTTTTATTACTTTACCACGCATAATTTTATTCATTATGACTTCATCTGTTTTTAAACTTGTAGAAAAATATACTAATGATTTTTCTAATGCTAACATTTGAATTAATTCTTCGTTTTCCATTGAACGATGAAGTTTGGTTTCAGTTAAACTAGATATTTTATCTATTTGTCTTAAATATGCTAGATATCTTTGAGATATTCTTAACATTAAACTTAAGAAAAATCTCGTTTTCATGTTTGTGTTAAAACCTCTAATTAAGCCTGATTTAAAATCTAAAATATCTAATGATTCATGTAATGAAATCGTAATAATATATTTATTGTTAGATATAATACCTAATGGGGCTGTCTGATATTGTGATGATATAACATCATTATCAGGGTTGTTATAAAATATTGGGTAGTCAATAATAATTAATCTTTGATCACAATCATCATCATAATCAATATGTGGACTTTCTTCTTCATCTAGTGCTTGTTTTAAAAAATCTGGTAATATTTTTATTTCTTCAAGTAAAAACTTTTTCTCTTCTTCGGTTGGGCATTTTACATCAATCCAACATCCATCTTCAACTTTATCTATTTTCTTTAATATCCCATCATATGTTTTAAAGATTTCTAACATATTTTCTACCTCCGTTCTTAATTATTAAATAAACAATAATAAATTGCTTTTTTTGTTCTTTTATATTCCTTAAATCCTTGTTTTAACATTGTTTTTTGGCTCGCTATATTACCTTTAGTGTGCCCACAAAACAATAAGTCTAATTTATATTCATTAAATAAAATTGGAATTAAAGCATTTAAAGCTTCTGTCATAATTCCTTGTTGATGATAATCTTTACTTAAAACATAGCCTAATTCCCGGTATTTTAAACCACCAAAATTAGGTTCATAATGTTTGTGAATACCAATGCTTCCGATAGCTTTACCATCTATAGTAATAGCTAAAACGTCTTTATTTTCTATAAAGGCAGTTAAAACTTTTTTCGTAGTTTCTATATTTTCATGATGTTTCCACCCAGCTTTTTCGCCAACCCCCTCAACTTTAGCATATTCATAAAATGCGAATAAGTCTGTTTCTTTAAATGGTCTAATTACTAGTCTATTAGTTTTAATTTCAATTTTTTCTAAACTAATATTAAACCTTAAATCTTTAAAAAAACTAGTTAAAATATTACTACAATCTTTGCATTCTAAATAATATGCCTTAGGTTTATGAGTATATAAATTAAAACTATCACAATTGTTAAAAACAGCACCATTTCGCCAATCTTTAGCCCCAATATAAACTTCTTTAATTCTACTATTAACTATAGCTCCTGCACACATTAAACAAGGTTCTAACGTGACATATAAACTACAGTCTTCAAGTCGCCATGAATTAAGTTTTTTACTAGCTTTTTTGATTGCTATAATTTCTGCATGTCCTAAAGGATCTTCTTTATTTTCCCTTAAATTATGCCCTCTAGCAATTATTTTATCATCTTTTACAATTACCGCCCCAATCGGACATTCACCTTGTGAATAAGCTTTTAAGGCTTCTTTGTAAGCAGCCTCTAAAAATTTATTTTTCATGATGTAAAACCTTATGGCACTTACGACATCTAGCTTCATATGATTCTGTTGCCCCAATTAAAACAACCGGATCATCATCATAAGCAGGTCTACCATCAATAATTCTTTGTGTTTCTGTTGCTTCTTCACCACAAACCATACAAATAGCTGTTAACTTTGTTATTTCATCAGCTATAGCTAATAAATTAGGAATTAAACCAAATGGTTTCCCAGTAAAATCTTTATCAAGTCCAGCACAAATAATTCGCAGGCCTTGATTAGCATAATAATTAATTATTTCTATTAAATCTTCTTTGAAAAATTGTACTTCATCAAATACTAAAGCACTAATCTCGTTTGTAACATAATTTTTAACATCTTCAGGATGATTTATATTAATGTTTATAGCTGTAGTGCTTTTTTTATTATGCGAAACAACCATATCTTCACTATATCTATTATCTATGTTAGGTTTAAATACTAAAAACTTCTTTTTAGCATACTCCATTCTTTTAACACGTCTAATTAATTCTTCAGTTTTACCAGCAAACATCGGTCCACAAATAACTTCTATATGACCAATTTTATTTTCACTATAATACATAATACAATCACATATAATAAATATTGCTATTTATTATAACTCCTTTCCCTATATTTAACTACCTTTGTATAATAACACAAAATAATATCATTGCAACCAAATAAAGAAAAAAAGACCGCTAAAGGTCTTATATTTCTTAATTACTTCTTATCTAAGCCGTAACGTTTATTGAAACGATCTACTCTACCATCTGCTTGAGTAAAAGCTTGTTTGCCAGTGTAGAATGGATGACAATTAGAGCAAGTATCAACACGAATTTCATCTAATACTGAACCTGTTTCAAAAACATTACCGCAAGTTGTACAAGTAACTTTAACTTTCTTATAATTTGGATGTATTCCGTTTTTCATTGTACAATTCACTCCTTCCGCCATGGACTAAACATACCATAGTAAGTCTTATGTATTCTACCACATTTAAAGTAAACATACAAGCCAAATTTTAATGATTTTATTGCAAAAACTATGTTTTTTTATTATAATTTAAATATATTTTTTAAAGGAGAGAATTAAAATGTATTGTAAAAATTGTGGTAAAGAAATCAATAATGATGCTGAATTTTGTCCATATTGTGGCTCTAGCACCAATGAAAATAATAATATTCCTAATATGAATAATCAAAACAATAACAGTAATCCTGCCGATACTGGTTCAGCTGGTTGGGCTGTTTTAGGCTTCTTTTTTCCAATTGTAGGATTAATTTTATATCTCGTTTGGCGTGATACTGAACCTAAAAATGCGAAGATGGCTGGTAAAGGTGCTTTAATTTGCGTAATAATTTCTGTTGTTTTAACAATTGTTTCTATTATCTGTATAGCTTTTACTGGTATTGGTTCTGCTAATTACTAGGAGTTAAAATGTATTGTAAAAATTGTGGTAAAGAAATTAATAATGATGTTGAATTTTGTCCCTATTGTGGAACTAGCACTAATGAAAAAACTAATTTAACAAACCAAAATACTAACCCTTCAGATACTGGTTCAGCTGGTTGGGCTGTTTTAGGCTTCTTCGTTCCGCTTGTAGGATTAATTTTATACCTTGTTTGGCGTGAAACTGAACCTAAAAATGCTAAAATGGCTGGAAAAGGTGCTCTAATTAGTGCAATAATTTATGTTTCTTTAATTATAATATTACTTATTTGTGGTATTATTACAGCCTTTTTATTACCTTATTTATTACCTATTTTATTCCCTAATGGCTTATAAAATATGTTAAGTTTTATTTTACCATTTTATGGTATTAAAAATATAATTACTAAAAAAGGTAATGTTTTTATTAATCTTTTAGGTACTGTTATATCTCTATTATTATATACCACTTATTATTTAATAATATTATTTACTGTTACCTATTTGCTAGATAAAAATAATTTTGGCATTATGCCTATATGTAATAAAATAGCTGAAAGAGCATTAACGATAAACGGATTTGTTTTTCCTATCTGTTATCGTTGTTTAGCTATTTCTTTATCAATTTTCTTATTTCTTCCTTTTTTTGCTTTAGGCTTAAATAACTATAACAGATCCTTCTTTATAATCTCTATTTTCTTTATGATAATTGGTGTTTTAGATGGTATATTACAATATGGCTTTGGCATTATATCAACCAATGTAAGACGGGTTCTAACAGGGGGATTAGCAGGAATAGGTTTTTCCTATTTTATAACTTATATTTTAAAAAAAACTTTGCGGTTATGATTTTCATAACCCTTTTTTTATAAAAGAAAAAACAGTATTTCTACTGTTATTCTGTAATCGTGTAATATAAGACGTATACTAAAAAATAAAGGTTACTGAATAGTCCTAGAAATACTAAGACATCAGTAACCTTTTATTTGCATTCTTAAAA
>CASEZJ010000030.1 GCA_949292525.1 uncultured bacterium
ATCTATAGTTTTTTTATAAACTAAGTTTACAAATAATAAAAAGTGATTACTTTACAACTATAATAAGTTGAAAAAATAATCACTTTGTCAACGGTCTGACGTCTATTCGGTAAAACGAATAGGCGTTTTATATTGCATGCTTAAAGGATTATTGATATAATAAATGAGCTATAAGGAGTTGATAAATTGAAAAAAATATATTCATTTATATTAATGTTATTTATAACACTCTTTTTAGCTAGTTGTATGTATGATTTTAACGACAACAACAACACAAATAATGGCGAATATAAGCTTTATAGTGGTTATTTCACTAGTATGGGTACAGCAATCAATTTACAAGTATATGAAAAATCACAAGCTAAAGCTAATGAAATATATGATAATGTAAAAGCTATTTATGAAAAATATGATAATATTTCAGATGATGGTTATGATTCAATTTATGGTCAAAATAATGAAAGTGAATTAGCTATTTTAAATCAAAATAGATCAATGCAAGTCTCTAAAGAACTATATGACTTACTTAAGTTTGCTCAAGAAATGCAAAAAGAAACAAATGGATACTTCAATCCATTTATGGGTGAATTAAATCACCTATGGAAAGATTATATTAATTATGTTGGTAGTATGCCAAGTCAAGGTGAAAAAATATTTTATACTAGTGTAGCTAGAAATACCTATTTAGAATTTGGTGAAAATAATTTAGTTACTATTTGTAATGACGTGACTGAAAACAGTGCTTTAATAGATTTAGGCGGAATAGCTAAAGGTTATGCAACAAATGAAGCATATAAATACTTAAAAGATAACTGTAAATATTATTTATTAAATGCTGGTTCTTCTAATTTACTTATGAGTGAACAACCAACACAGGATTATTATAATGTAATCTTATCATATGTTTTTGGCTATCCTAATTCAAATCCAGAAATTGAAATTATTGATGGTTATTGGCATATAGATGGTAGAAATATTGAATTAAAAGCTAAGGACGGAGCTAAATCATATTATGGTTCTGAATCCGCAGATAAAATAAAAAACGCTCAAGATGGAGACCTTTATTTTTTAATAAATAGTCAAAATACAACTGTTTATATTAGGGAAAATGGTAATTGGCGCAATAAATTAAATTTAGGTATAACAAATATTAAAGGTTCTAATGAAGCTATAGTTACCTCAAGTCCATCTCAACAAAACAGAGATAAAATATATCATCATTTAATTTCACCATTTACAGGAGAACCAGTTAACTATGTCGATAGTGTGACTGTAATAGGTGAAGATTCTGGTTATCTAGATGCAATGTCAACAGCGTTATATGTAATGCCAGATGAAGAAAGAAATGAATTTATATTAAAAAAAGACTTGCAGGTTATAATTACTAAAAACGGTGAAATATATTATGTGTCAGAAGGTGTATTATGAAATTTCATTGGTATGATGCAGCAATTATTATTGCCATATTTATTGGAACAATTATATTAGGAGCCTTTATTTATTTAGCTCCTAATAAAGGTGAACAAAAATATATGGTTATTAAAAAAAATGATGAAGAAATATATCGTTTAAATTTAACAGCAATAGTAGATGAAGTAGAAATAAAAATAGATGGTGCAAGCACTACAATGATTATAGGTGCAGATAAAGACGGATGCTGGGTAATAAGTTCAGGTTGTCCAGATCAAATTTGTTATAACCGGGGTAAAATTATTGATAGTGGGGATATTCCAATAATTTGTGTACCAAATTCTATAGAGATAGGAATAATTTATGAATAATAAAAAATTAAGAAATTGTATTATCCTATCTTTATTATTAGCTATAGAAATAGTTATTTCTTATGTTGAAACATTTATCCCCATTCCAATACCAGGAGTTAAACTAGGTTTAGCTAATGTTATTACTTTATTCATATTATATGAAAATAAATGGTATAATGCTTTTATAATACTAATAGCTAGAATTCTTTTAGTAGCCATAATTAGAGGCACATTATTAAATGTTGTTTTCTTTATGTCATTATTTGGAGGAATTTTAAGCTTTATAATTATGCTTATCTTTTCACGATTTAAGTTTTTATCAACAATAACAGTATCTGTATTTGGTAGTGTAGGCCATGTTTTAGGTCAAATATTTACAGCAATTCTTTTAACTAAAACAATGGGTATAATTTATTATTTACCAATAATACTTTTGCTTAGTATTATTACAGGTATTATAAGCGGTATTATATGTATATTTATGCGTAAAAGAGCAAGTGATTTATTACCTAAATATGGATCTGAATTAAATAATAATTAAATTAGTTAAGCGGCTGCTTAACTTTTTTTATGCAAAAAGGTGCAACATATGATAAAATCAAACTTGCAAAAAGGTGCAACATATGATAGAGGATGGTGCGAAACGGAAAGAAAATATTTAAATGACCTATTGAAATGGAAGGATGATGAAGATAGGAAACCCCTTTTAGTTTTAGGGGCTAGACAAGTTGGAAAAACCTATCTCATAGAAGAATTATTCGCAAAAGAATATTATAAAAATAATTATTTAAAAATTGATTGTTCTAATGAACTTGATTTTGTAGAATATGTTTTCAAAAATGATAACTTGGCCAAAGTTCTAGAATATATTCAAATACATTACGATTTTATACCAGACAAAAATCATCTTTTATTTTTTGATGAGGCACAAGAATGCTTACCAATAATTAAAATGATGAAGCATTTTTGTGAGCTAAAAAGAGAAATACCAGTGATAGTTTCCGGTTCACTAGTTAGAATTAAAATAAATAGGTATGCACATAAAAGAGGAGGATATGCAAATAAGAGCTTTTTATTTCCAGTAGGTAAGATTAATAGATTGATTATTTATCCTTTGACTTTTGACGAATTTATTTATAATTATAAAAAAATATTTATGATTACATAAAAAAAACATTTATAAATAAAACATATATCAATGAAGAAATACATAAAGATTTGATAGACATTTTTAACGATTATTTATTTGTAGGCGGAATGCCAGAAGCCGTAAATACATTTATTAAATATAAAGATAATAAGGTTAATGCATATTTGAAGGTTTCTAATAAACTTGCAGAAATTTATTCAGATTATTTAAATGATATGGAACTATATCAAGCAAGCGCCGAGTCAATAATGAAAAGTAGGCTGATATTTAGAAATATTTATTCACAATTAAATAAGAAAAACAAGAACTTTAAACCGACTCAAATTAATGAAAATTATAAAAATAGGGATATTTTTACACCAATAGAATGGTTAATAGCAGCCAATGTTATTAACAAATCTTACTTATTAAAAGAATATGTAACAACACCGCTAATAGAAAGCAGTGATTCAATGTATCGCTTATATTTAGCAGATATGGGACTATTTACATATCAAAGTGGTTTAAATGCTAAAACCTTTGTATTAAATAAATATAATGCGCTTTCTGGAATTTATTATGAAAACTATATATCCATTGAATTGGTTGCTAGAAATTATAATTTGTTTTATTGGAAAGGTAAACGAAATAGTGAATTAGAATTTTTGATCAATTCAGGTGGTGTTGTAATTCCGATAGATTGTAAAAAAAATAAAGGTTCATTAAATTCGATAGCGGAATATAGAATGCATAACAAAAAAAGCACGGTTCTTAAAGTGTCAAATAATCATTATGGTTATGATGAAAAAAATGATATATTAACAATTCCTTATTATTATTTAGCATTTTATTTAAATTCATTAAATTAAAAAGCAATAATTTAATTCTATTTATGATATAATCTTAATAGAAGGTGTTATTATGGTTATTAAAATTCCGCAATATATTAAAGAAATTTTAGCTATTTTAAATAGTTATGGTGAAGCTTATGTCGTTGGTGGGTGTGTTAGAGATAGTTTATTAAATTTAACACCTAATGATTGGGATATTACCACAGATAGAACCCCAGAAGAAATAAAAGAAATTTTTAAAGATTATAAAATAATTAATAAAAATGGTGAAAAACATGGCACCATAACAATCTTTTTTAAAAGAAGACAAATAGAAATCACTACATATCGTGAAGATAAAAATTATTTAGATGGCCGTCATCCTAGTGAAGTAACTTTTACTAGAACTTTAAAAAATGACTTAGCTAGAAGAGATTTTACAATTAATGCTATGGCATATAACGAGAAAATTGGTCTAGTAGATTTATTTGGCGGTATAACTGATTTAAAAAATAAATTAATTAAGACAGTAGGAGATCCATATAAAAGATTTAGCGAAGATTATCTAAGAATAATAAGAGGATTAAGATTCGTTTCTAAGCTTGGTTTTAATATGGAAGAATACACTTTAAAAGCTAGCCTAGATTTAGCTCCTAAAATATTAAAATATATATCAGGAGAAAGAATTAGAGAAGAATTAAAAGGAATTTTATTAGGTTATAATGTATTTAACACTTTAATAAACTATAAAGACATAATAGCAAACTTTATACCTGAACTTAAACCTTGTTTTGGCTTTAATCAAAACAACCCTTATCATGCTCATGATGTTTACTGCCATATTTGTTATGTTGTAAGTTATACTAAACCTGATTTTATTAGTCGTTTAGCCGCTTTATTACATGATATAGGTAAACCACAAGCATATAGTGAAGAAATTAAAGACGGGAAAATTAGGGGTCATTTTTATAATCATGCTGATATTTCATTATCTATTAGTAGAATTATAGCTAATAGATTAAAACTTTCAAACGAAGAAAAAAGTAAGTTATATTATTTAGTTAAAGAACATGATTCTTTAATTGAACCTAATAAGCGATTAATAAAAAGACTTATTATTAGAACTCCTAATGAAAGCAAAGAATTATTATTTCAATTATTAGATTTAAAACAAGCAGATCAAAATGATCATTTAAATGTTAAGCCCTTAAGAATCAAAGAAATAGTAGAAATAATAAACGAAATATATGAAGATAATGAAGCTTTAAAAATTTCTGATTTAAAGATTAATGGTAATGATTTAATGAAACTTGGTTATCAAGGAAAAGAAATAGGGCAAAATTTAAAAGAATTATTTAATGCAGTTTTAAATGAAGAAGTAGCAAATGATTACGATGAATTAGTTAATTATTTAAGAAAGGGGAAAATATAATTATAAATATAATTATGTTGTGGTTTTAACATGCAATTTATTGAAAATGAAAGTACTGAATTAAAGAGAGAATTAAATAAAGATTTTATTAAAGAAGTTGTTGCCTTTTTAAATACTCGCGATGGAATAATATATATAGGTGTCAATGACAATGGCAGTATTTATGGTGTTAGTAATACAGATTCTATAATGCGAAAAATTAGAGATATTATTCACGACCAAATTGGCCCTAGTACTGATGGTTTATATGAGATTGGCACTTTATTAGTAGAAAATAAAATTATCATTTTCGTTAAAGTTTTAAAAGGAAATAAACTTTATTACATCAAGAAAGAAGGAAGAAGCGCAAAAGGATGTTATCATAGAGACGGGACTGTCAGTGCACAAATGAGTGATGATGAAATTGAAAAAAGATTTATACAGACATTAGATTTACACAAGTCTATTGTAAATGTGGAAGTTTTAAAAAATGATTATACTTTCGATATCTTAAAGATAAAGCTTAGAAGTAGAGACATAGAAATAAATGAAAATAATTTTTTACAAAACTTTAATTTAATAACAACTAGTGGTAAATTTAATATATTAGCTGATCTTTTAGCTGATAAGAATCTTAGAGTAATTCAAGTGTGTACATTTAATGGTGTAGATAAAGCATCGTATTCAAAAAGAAATGAGTTTGGTAATCAGTCTTTAATACAAGCTTATGAGGATGTGAAACATTATTGTGAAGCATTAAATGATAATTACATAGACGATAGAGAATTCCCTAGAAAATTTAAAAAAATGTTTAATAATGAAGCATTTGAAGAGGCTTTATTAAATGCTTTTGTTCACAATGATTGGATGAGCGGTAATTCTCCTTGTGTTTATATTTATTCTAATAGATTAGAAATTATGTCATATGGTAATTTAATCAAAGACCTTAGTAAAGAAGATTTCTATAATGGTGTTAGTATTCCTGTTAATCCTGAATTAATGGATATATTCTTAAGATGTGGTTTAGTTGATAAGTCCGGGCATGGAGTGCCTAAAGTAATTAAATATTATGGTAAAGAAGCATATAGTTTTTTAGGATTTGGTATTTTAGTTACAATACCCTTTGATAAAACAGGATTTAAAGAAAATGAAGGTGAAACAACCAAAATGATGGTGAAAAATGATGGTGAAACAGCTGAAATGATGGTGAAAAATGAAGGTGAAACAACCAAAATGATGGTGAAAAATGATGGTGAAACAGCTGAAATGACGGTGAAAGAAGAATTAATAGATATAATCAAGAAGATAATCTTAAACAATCCTCATATTACGCAAGTTGAATTAGCTAAAATAACAAATAGATCAACATCTACAATCGAGAGAACCATTAAGAAGTCTGGTGACATTAAACATGTTGGTTCACAAAGAAATGGTTATTGGATTATTAAAGAATAAATAAAAAATACTGAAATTTTAACAGTACAAATTATTTAAGGAAGTGAAGAAAGTGAAAAAAATATGGTTAATTATATCTTTATTTTTAGTTTTATTTATAACACCTTTAGTTTCAGCTGATACAGGGCCTAAACCATATATTAGTCTTCAATTTAGTGATGATACAACAAATCTATATATTACATTATTAGGTGAAGATGAATATAACGGACCTTGGATAAGTTTTGAAGAATATAGTTCTGATGAATTAAGTTATTCAGAAAACTCGGCTAATTTTTATGAAGCAACTTCTTATAATACACCATTTAATATATTTATTAAGTTTTTAAATTATAAAGATGATTATTATTTTTATGGTTTACCATATTCTGTTAACGAAAATAATGAATATAAATGGTATTATTATCCACCTGATAATTTTAAAGTATTAATTTATAATGCAGATACCGATTCATTTTCAATAAGTCAAGCTTATTCTTGTTATGCTTTTAGTAGTTATTATGAAGTTAGTTTAAGTGATGGTAATATTACACTTACAAACAATTATAATTATACTAAAGAAATATTATTATTAATTTTAAGAATAGTTATTACTATTGCGGTAGAATTAGTGGTTGCTTTAATATTTATTAAATGGTTTAAAAAGAGAGAATTTTTAATCATTTTATTTACTAATATTGCAACCCAAATCATATTAAACGTTTTAGTAAATTTAGTTACATATTTTACAGGTTTAGGAATCATAATTTTAATATTAGGTGAAATAATTGTTTTAATCTTAGAATTAATAACTTATTTACTAACATTTAGAAAAGGCACTAAAGGTTTTTCAGTCACTTATGTGTTTTTAGCTAATATATTAAGTTTTATAGTAGGAATCTTATTATTATGAATCTAGATTTAATAAAAAAATATAACGTTATTAATAAAGAAATAGATGTATTAAATCCTTTATCTGTTGGTAATGGTAGTTTTGTCTTTACGGCAGATGTTACAGGCTTACAAACTTTAGTTAATGAATATAAAATTTTTCCTTTACTTAGTATTGAAGAAAAATTTGCTTATAAAGAATCTAAAAAAGAAATTAAATTAAAAAGTTATCAAGCTTATAATAGAATTGTTAATTATATGACTGATAGTACTAATCAGGAAGAAGATTTTAATGATTTAAGAACTAATTATTTTAAATATAATATGTTTAATTTAGCATTTTATTATAATAATAAATTAATTAATAAAAATGATATATCAGATATAAATCAAGAATTAGATTTAATTCATGGCATATTATATTCTAATTTCAAATATAATAATCAAAATGTTCAAGTTATAACTAAAGTTTGTCATGATAAAGATAAATTAATTATTGAAGTAAAATCTGAATTATTAAATACAGGCTTAATTGTTAAATTTAGATCTTTTAAAGCGGATTATAATAAATATGGTTGTTTAAATGAGTTAGTTAGTAAAATAGAAATAAATAATAACTTAATAAAAGTAGAAGATGATTATCGTAAAGATATAATTAAATATGAAACTAATGGTTTAATTGTTTTAATAGATAAAGAAATTAATTTTAGTAATAATGATTATTTATATTTAAGTTTAGATATTAATAATAATAAAAACAATTTATGTTCTTTAGAAAAATATTTCTTAAAATTAAATAATTATTTATCTAATAATGAAGAAATAAATAGAAGGATTGTTTTATCACTTTATTTAATAAGAATAAATTCATGTGGCAAATTTCCACCAGCTGAAACAGGTTTAACTTGTAATAGTTGGTATGGTAAATTTCATTTAGAAATGCAGCTTTGGCATCATTTAGGTTTGATTTATTACGGAGCTTATGAAGAGGTAATTAATAGCCTAGATTATTATTTTTCTATTTATGAAGAAGCTAAAAAAAGAGCTGAATTAAATGGATTTAATGGCTGTAGATGGCCAAAAATGACTGATCCTTCAGGACTTGATTCTCCTTCAAGTATTGGACCTTTGTTGATGTGGCAACAACCACATTTAGTATTTATGTTATTAGAAATAAAAAGATTAAATAAAGATTTCGATTTGTTGAAATATGATATTTTAATTAAAGATACATTAGCTTGTTTAACTTCTTTCTTTTATAAAAAAGATGATGTTTATTATCTAGATTATCCTTTAATACCTGCCTGTGAATGTTATGATCCACTAACAACATTTAGTCCTATTTTTGAAGTAGAATATTTTTGTTTTGTCTTAGATTTAGCTAATAGTTATGGATATGGTACTGCTGTTTCTAGAGAAATAGTTAATAAGGCAGTAAAACCTAAAATATTTAATTTATGCTATGAAGGTCATATTAATACAAGTGAAACTTATATTAAATATAATAAAGATCATCCACTACCGATTATGGCTTATAGTTTCTTTAAAAGCAAAAGATTAGATAAAAGTATAGTATTAAATTCTTTAAATAAAATAAATGAAACTTGGAATTTTAATTCATTATGGGGTTGGGATTTTCCTTCGCTTGCTTTAGCATATTATAACCTTGGTTATAAAGATAAAGCTATAGAGATGTTATTAGCTGATTATCCTAAAAACACATATTTAAAAAACGGTCATAATATGCAAAAACCAGAAGAAGAAACATTACCTTTATATTTACCTGGTAATGGAGCTTTTTTAATAGCATGTTATCACTTATTTAAGTCACATTAATTTGTGACTTTTTTTGCTGAAAGCGTTTAATATATTTGCTAAAAGAGATACAAAGTGATATCATTTAGCAATGAGATACCTAAAGAAGGTGATTGGATAAAATGAGTAAGAAAAGAAAGAAAATAAGTTTAATTATTTATGCTAGTTTAATAATTATATTATTAATAGCTGCGTTATTAGTTCCTGGTCATCAAAAAGGAGAAACGATTCAAGAAGCTATGTCTGATGCTGTATTGCACGAACGAAATAAAGTTTCTTTGTTTGGTTTAATTGATGTAAATCCAGGGTTAATTTCTAGTTATTTCGTTACTTTAGGGTTATTGTTAGTAGCATTAATAATTAGAATATTTGTGATACCAAGATTTAAATATCAACCTGGTAAATTTCAAATGGTTTTAGAAGAAGCAGTATCATTTTTTGATAATATGGCTAAATCAAATAGTCCCCATCATAATAGATTTTTAGGAGCTTACATCTTTGGAGCTGGTGTTTACATATTTTTTGGAACTTTATTTGAATTAGTTGGAATTAAAATTATGTGTATTACTGGTGAACCAATGTCTTTACCTGCACCTTTATCTGATATAAATGGTGCTATAATGATTGGTTGTTTAAGCTATTTGGTTATAATGTATGGTGGTATTAAAGCTAACAAAGCTAAGGGTGTAGTTTTAACATTAAAAGAGTTTTCACTACCAATATCTATGAGTTTTAGATTGTTTGGTGCCTTGCTTAGCGGATTGTTGGTGACAGAATTGGTTTATTATTATGTTGCGTTAAGCTTTGTATTACCAGTAGTTGTAGGGGTATTATTTACTTTGATTCACGCTTTAGTTCAAACATATGTTTTAACATTATTAACGGCGTTGTTTTATGGTGAAGTATCAGAAGTAAAAATAAAGAAGAAAAAAAGAGTTAAAGAAGTTGTAGCATAGGAGGAAATCATGAAAAATTTTAAAAAAATAAGTTATGCTTTATTATTTGGTATTGGTGTTTTAGTTTGTATAATGGTGCTTTTATTTGTGTTTAAAGGTAATGATGCAAATAATTTAAATTATTTAATTAGTAACCTTGCTGCTAGTAATTTAGCTGAAGAGGTAGTTGTATCTGATAATACAGATGGATTTAAGGCTTTAGCGGCAGGTTTAGCTATTGGTATGGCAGCTTTAGGTGGTACTATAGCTATGGGTTTAGCAGTAGCTAAAGCAAGTGATTCTATTAGTCGTCAACCTGAGGCAGAAGGAAAAATTAGATCTGCCTTTATGTTAGGGTTAGTTTTTATTGAAACTGTTGTTATTTATGCTTTAATTGTAGGTATTTTAATTATATTCGTATTATAAAGATAGGTGAATTATATGTTTCTTGCAGATATTCCGCTAAATATAGATTGGCAACAAATTCTCCTTCATTTACTTAATTTTGTTATTTTAGTTGGTGGGCTATATTTTTTGTTATATGGGCCTGTTAAAAAGTTTATGGAAAAAAGAAAAGCACATTACGATGAATTAGAAAATAAAGCTAAAACTAATTTAGATAATGCTAAAATTAAGGAAGAAGAAGTTACAGAAAAACTTAATAATTTAGCTAATGAGATTGCAAATAAAAGAGCTTTAGCTGATAAAGAATTAGCTGCTTATAGAGAAGAACAAAAAGAATTGGCGTTAAAAGAAGCTGATGATATTTTGAAAAAAGCTACTATTAATGCTAATAGAGAAAAAGACAAGATATTAGATAGTGCTAATAAGGAAATTAAGAATTTAGTTACTGAAGCTACTAGAAAAGTAGCAAGTAGTAATACTAGTGAAATATTTGATCAATTTTTAGAAGCTGCTAAGGATAGTGAAGATGATGAAAACAATTAATGCTGTTTTATACTCTAATATCTGTCCTAGTGAAGAACAAGAAGCAAAAATATTAGAATTTCTTGAAAAGAAATATGGCGACGTTAATCTATCTTTTATCAAAGATACTAATATTAAAGCTGGTTTTATTTTAGAAGTTGGCTCTGATATTTATGATTGGACTACTAAAGGTAGACTTGAACAATTAATAAAAGAAATTGCAGCTATTGATAAAAACAAAAACATTATTCCTATTATTAAAGAAACAGTTGAAAACTTTAAACCTAAAATTGACCCAAGACAAATGGGAAGTGTGGTTAGTGTAATTGATGGCGTTGTCACAATCAAGGGCCTTGATTTAGTAAAATATGGCGAAATAGTCATCTTTTATAGTGGCGTTAAAGGTATGATTATGTCTATCGATGAATATACAACTTCAGCTATTTTATTTGGTGATAATGAAGATGTATCAGAAGGAATGGCTGTTTATCGTACTAATAAAACCGCAGGTATTGGTGTTGGTGATGCTTATTTAGGTAGAGTAGTAGATGCCCTTGGTAACCCGATAGATGGTAAGGGTGAAATAGAAACTAATAGTTATTTACCTATTGAACAATCTGCCCCAACTATTATTGATAGAATGCCAGTTAATAGGCCATTAGAAACGGGGATTTTAACGATTGATGCGATGTTTCCAATTGGTAAAGGACAAAGAGAATTAATAATAGGTGACAGACAAACTGGTAAAACTAGTATAGCGTTAGACACAATTTTAAATCAAAAGGGTAAAGATGTAATTTGTATTTATGTTGCGATTGGTCAAAAAGCTTCTAGTGTAGCTCGCCTTGTTGAAACATTAAGACAACATGATGCTTTAGACTACACGGTTGTGGTAGCTTCTTTTGCGAGTGATGAATCAGCACTGCAATATATTTCACCTTATGCTGGGACAGCATTAGCTGAATATTTTATGCATAACGGAAAAGATGTTTTAATTGTTTATGATGATTTATCTAAACATGCTATCGCCTATCGAACAATTTCTTTATTACTTGGCCGGGCACCAGGTAGAGAAGCATATCCTGGTGATGTGTTTTATCTTCATTCAAGATTATTAGAAAGAAGTGCACAATTAAGTTTAGCTAATGGCGGTGGTAGTATTACTGCTTTACCGATTGTTGAAACCCAATCTAGTGATGTTTCAGCTTATATTCCAACCAATATTATATCTATTACCGATGGTCAAATCTTTTTAGAAAGTGATTTATTTTTTAGTGGGCAAAGACCAGCTATTAATATAGGTCTATCTGTATCTAGAGTTGGTGGTGATGCTCAAACTAAAGCGATGAAAAAAGCAACAGGTACTCTCCGTCTTGACTTAGCTCAATATCGGGAAATTGAAGTTTTCCCTGTTTAATGCAAATTTTACGTCAAGGTCTACATAAACCTTTAAAACAACATGAAGAAGTAATAATTTTATTAACATCTTTAGCGCGTTTATATGTGAAATTTCCGATTAGTCAAATCACAAATATTAAAGAACAAATCTTAGAATATTTTAATAAAAATGAACAGACATTATGCCAAAATATTGAAATAAATCGTGTACTAACTGAAGAATTGAAAGAAGAAATTATTAATAAAGCCAAAACATTCTTAAATGCTGGTGATTTAAATGGCTGATGCTAAAGATATAAAGAAGCGAATTAAAAGCGTTGAAGACACGCACAAAATAACTAATGCGATGTATTTGATCGCATCTAATAAATTACGAAAAGCTAAAGCAGAATTCGATGCTACAAGGCCTTATTTTGATGCGTTAAGATCAGAAATTAAAAGAATGTTTAGAGTTAATAGTAATATTAACAGTCCTTATTTTTATCCGATTGATCAAGTTGATAAAAAAGATATTGAATATATAGCTTTAGTTATAACAGCAGATAAAGGACTTGCAGGTTCTTATAATCAAAATGTAATTAAAAAAACATTACAAATGATTAGTGATTTTCCTAAAACAAAATTATTTGTAGTAGGCGAATATGGTAGACATTATTTAAAAGAACATAAGATTAAATATGAAGAAGATTTCTTATTCACAGCCATAGATCCTAATATGCATAGAGCTAGAGAAATTGCTGATCTTTTATTAGAAGAATTTAATAAATCTAAGTTTACTAAATTATTTGTTATTTATACAGACTTAAAAAACGGCTTAGTTGGTGAAGCTAATATGTATCGAATTTTACCATTTCATAGAGCTTTATTTAATGATGTTTTAGAAGATAATGCAGCAAATAATTTAATTTATTACCCATCATTAGAAGAGGTTTTAAATGGTATAGTTAAAAGTTATGTATCTGGCTTTATTTATAGTGCTTTAGTTGATAGTTTTTGTTGTGAACAAGAAGCAAGAATGATGGCTATGAGCGAAGCTAATGATAATGCAAAGAAAATAATAGATACTTTAAAGCTTGAATATAATCAAGTTAGACAAGCAGCAATCACCCAAGAAATAACAGAAATTTCCGCTAGTGCTAAAGCTAGAAATAGGAAGGAGGGATACGATGAATGGGAAAATAATTAGAGTTTCAGGACCAGTTGTTGATGTTTTGTTTGATGGTAATTTGCCTAAAATTAAAGAAGCTCTTTATGTAAATGTGAATCATGAAAAAAGATATATGGAAGTAGCAATGCATATCGGTAATAATATAGCTAGAACAATAATGTTATCTAGTAGTGATGGCTTAGCGCGCAATATGGAAGTTATATCTACAAATGATGTAATAAAAGTCCCGGTTGGTAAAAACACCTTAGGTAGGATCTTTAATGTGTTAGGTAATACTATTGATGATAATGGTCAATTACCAAAAGATACTATATATTGGCCTATTTATCGTAAAGCACCTAAATTTGCTAGTCAAAAAGTTGATATTGAAATTTTAGAAACTGGAATTAAAGTCATTGATTTATTACTACCTTATCAAAAAGGTGGTAAGATAGGTTTATTAGGTGGTGCCGGAGTTGGTAAAACAGTTCTAATTCAGGAATTAATAAACAATGTAGCAATGAAACATGGTGGTTTTTCTATCTTCACTGGGGTTGGTGAAAGAAGTAGAGAAGGCAATGACTTATATTTAGAAATGAAAAATAGTGGAGTCATTGACAAAACAGCCCTAGTTTTCGGTCAAATGAATGAATCACCAGGAGTTAGAATGAGGGTTGCTTTAACAGGTTTAACAATGGCAGAATATTTAAGAGATGAACAAAAACAAGATGTTTTATTCTTTATTGATAATATTTTCCGTTTCGTTCAAGCCGGTAGTGAAGTTTCTACTTTACTAGGTAGAATGCCATCAGCTGTTGGTTATCAACCAACATTAGCCGAAGAACTAGGGCAATTAGAAGAAAGAATTACATCGACTGATGATGGTTCAATAACTTCAATTCAAGCGATATATGTTCCAGCAGATGATTTAACTGATCCTGCACCGGCAACGACTTTCTCTCATTTAGATGCAACCACAGTTTTAAGCAGAAAAATAGCTGAACAAGGCATTTATCCAGCTGTTGATCCACTTGCCTCATCATCACGTATCTTAGAACCAGATATCGTTGGTATAGAGCATTATCAAATAGCTAGAAAAGTTGAAGAAATATTACAAAAATATAATGAATTACAAGACATTATAGCTATTCTAGGTATGGATGAATTATCAGATGAAGATAAATTAACTGTTTATAGAGCTCGTAAAATTCAAAGATTTTTAGCTCAACCAATGTTTGTTGCAGAAAAATTTACAGGCATTTTAGGTAAATACGTAAGTTTAGAAGACACACTAAAAGGTTTTAAAGCTATAATTGATGGTAAAATGGATAATTATCCGGAAGCCGCATTTTATAATGTTGGTACAATTGAAGATGTAATAGCGAAAGCTAAAACTCTAGAAGGTAGCCATGAATAATTTTAATGTTAAAATATTAGCCGCAGATAAAGCTTTTTATGATGGTAAATGTTTATCTTTAGTATTGCCAACATCTAGTGGAAGTTATGGTGTTTTAGCTCATCATTATAATATGTTTGGGGCAATAATACCAGGAATACTAAAAATTAGATATAACGAAGAAAAAGAAGATATTTTATCAATATCATCAGGTATGTTTAAAATAGAAAATAATGAAGTTTTAATTTTAGTAGATTCATTAGAAAGACCTGAAGAAATAGATATGAATAGAGCTAAAAGAGCAGAAGAAAAAGCTAGAGAAAAACTACTTCAAAAAATGAGTAGACAAGAGTTCTATACTACTCAAGCAAGACTTGCAAGAGCTATAAACAGATTAAAAATAAAATCAAATATTACAAACAATATTAATCATTAACATGTGAAGCTTAAGTGCTTCACTTTTTTTTAAGTGTGCCGGGCCGGGCATGGCATTAATCTAGTAGGTGAAAGTCCTACCGTGGGTATTTACCGCCAAACGTAGTGAACCCCAAGTTATTAATAGTAATATTAATGATGA
>CASEZJ010000031.1 GCA_949292525.1 uncultured bacterium
CCAGAATTAGTTTTCCACATATAAGTGTTGATAAATATAAGTTTGGTTCTTAAAAACAAAAAAGACTGTTAACAATTTTAGTTTTGTCAACAGTCTGAGCTGTCTTTTCTAGACAGCTATAGTTTGTTTATTTCTTCTTTTAAAATAGTTAGATAATCTAATCCCATTAATAAATTTTGATTAGATAGACTATTATTTTTAATTATTTTATATATTATCTCAATTGTAATTTTTAAGGCTTCAAAAGTTGGATATTTTTTTTCTAATAAACCCATTAATAAGGCACTAAAGATATCACCTGTACCGTGTGGAAAATATTCTATTTTATTTTTACCATAAAAATATATCTCTTCTTTATTTTTATCATAAAGATAAGCACCATATAAACCAGATTCATAGACACCGGTTAATACTACTATCTGTGGCCCTAATTCAGCTAAAGATTTAAGTGTTTCCTTAGGTGATAAATCCTGACCTAAAATCATTTTAGCTTCAAATAAATTAGGGGTTATAAGATAAGACTTTTGAATTAGTGGTAAAATTTGTTTAGTATAATTGTTATCGATGCCTTTATAATATTTGTCATTGTCGCCTAAGATAGGGTCAAAATAAATTTTACTATTAGAAGCATAATTACTTATGCTTTTAATATTAGTTTCATTTACTAAATATCCTAAATAAATTGCGTCATATTTAATGTTAAGCTTTTTAAATATTTTTAAAGTTTCACTTAGAAATTGACTTGTATCTTCTTTAATGACATCTTTAAATGCTAAATTAGTAGAAAATAAACTTGTCGGTAAAATATCAGCATCATAGCCTAAAATATTTAATGTGGCTGTGTTTAGTTCAATAGCTGCGTTACTAGTAACACATAAGTCATTACATATTAATATTTTTTTCATTTTACAACAACATTAATTATTTTATTTTTAACAACTATTATTTTAACAACTTGTTTATCAGCAATAAATTTTAAAGTTTTAGGGTCATTTAAGGCTAATTCTTTTATTTTTGCTTCATCTTCATCTTTATTAACTAGTAATTCACTTCTTAATTTACCATTAACTTGGATCATCATTTTAACTTCTGTTTTTTCTAATTTAGATAAATCATAAGTAGGCCAAATTTCATAAGTTATAGTGTTTTCATGTCCTAATGTTTCCCATAATTCTTCACAAATATGTGGAGCAATACAAGATAACATCTTAATTAAGCCTTCAAGATATGGCTTATAAATTTCTTTAGCTTTATAACAATCATTAACAAAAACCATCATTTGGGCAATTGCAGTATTAAATTTTAAAGCCTCAAAATCCTCTGTTACTTTCTTTACTAATCTATTATATGTTTCATCTAATTCTTCTGAATTATTCATAGTTATTTTTGTACTATATTCTTCATCATTTACTAATCGCCAAACTCGATCTAAAAATTTCTTAGCACCATCAACATTTTTAGAAACCCAAGGTAGGCTCGCTTCTAGAGGCCCCATAAACATTTCATATAGTCTTAATGAATCAGCACCATAATCTTTAACAACATCATCAGGATTAACTACATTACCGCGTGATTTAGACATTTTTTCGTTGTTTTCACCAAGTATTAAGCCTTGATGAACTAGTTTTTTAAATGGTTCAGCAACTGGTGATAGTCCATTATCATATAAGAAACGAGTTAAGAAACGTGAATATAATAAGTGGCCAACCGCATGTTCACTACCACCAATATATAAATCTACAGGTAACCAATGTTTAAGTAATTCATAATCCGCAAAATTATTGTCATTATTTGGATCAATATAACGCATAAAGTACCAAGATGAAGCTGCACTACCTGGCATTGTATTAGTTTCTCGATAGCCAACTTTGCCATCAACTTTCACTTCTTGCCATTCTTTATTGTTAGCTAGTGGGCTTGTACCAGGAACTAGTGGTTTATAGCTCGAAACATTTGGTAAAATTAAAGGTAGATCTTTTAAATCTAACGCCTTATCACCATCAGCAAAATGAACGATCGGAATTGGTTCACCCCAATATCTTTGGCGTGCAAAAATCCATTCTCTTAATTTGTATTGTACTTTTCTATTACCAATTTTATTTTCTTCTAAATAACTAATAATTTTATTAATTGCTTCTTCTTTATTTAAGCCATCTAAAAATGAAGAATTAATATGGATGCCATCTTCAGTATAAGCTTCTTTAGAAATGTCTCCACCTTCTAAGACTTGAACGATAGGTAGATTATGTGATTTAGCAAATTCATAATCTCTTGTATCATGAGCTGGGACAGCCATTATTGCCCCCGTTCCATAACTACTTAAAACATAATTAGCTATATAAATTGGAATTAATTTATTATTAACCGGATTAACTGCATATGCACCTGTAAATACGCCTGTTTTTTCTCGTTTATTATCTGTTCTATCTTGTTCAGATATTTTAGCACTATGAGCAATATATTCTTTTACTTCGTCTACTTTTTCTGGTGCAGTTATCTTTAAAACCAATTCATGTTCTGGCGCTAAAACACAATAAGTTGCCCCAAATAAAGTATCAGGTCTTGTTGTAAAAACAACAAAATCATAATTTGTATTGGCAACTTTGAAAACCACATTAGCTCCAACTGATTTACCAATCCAATTTCGTTGCATATCTTTAGTAGAAACAGGCCAATCAATTTCATCTAAACCAGCTAAAAGTTTATCAGCATATGAAACAATATCGATTGACCATTGTTTCATATTTTTCTTAACAACCGGGAAGCCACCTCGCTCACTCTTGCCATCTACTATTTCATCATTAGCTAAAACTGTTCCTAACTCTTCACACCAATTAACAGGCATATCAAGATTTTTAGCTAAACCTTTTTTAAATAGCTCAGTAAATAAGTATTGCGTCCATTTATAATATTTAGGATCACAAGTAGCTAATTCCTTAGACCAATCATAAGAAAAGCCTAACATTTTAAGCTGACGTTTAAATGTTGCAATATTATGATAAGTAAAAGTTTCAGGGTGATTACCAGTGTTAATCGCATACTGTTCAGCCGGTAAACCAAAGGCATCCCATCCCATTGGATGTAATACATTATAGCCTTGCATTCTTTTCATTCTCGCCATAATATCAGTAGCTGTATAACCTTCAGGATGTCCGACATGTAATCCTTGTCCTGACGGATATGGGAACATATCTAATACATAGTATTTAGGCTTAGAAAAATCATAAACATCAGTGTAGAATGTGTTATGTTGATCCCAATATTTTTGCCACTTTTCTTCAATAGACTTAAAATCATAATTTTTCATTTCGTTACCTCTTTCTTATAATGCTAGGTTTTGTAATTTCACCTTTTTTAAAGTTTAGATAAGCAAATATAATCGAATTTATGATAAATATTCCTATGCTTAATATATAAAATATAACTAGATTAGGATTACTCAATTTCGCATAAACAAATAACAACAATGAGCCTAATATGATATATGATATCAATGATGCTTCATCATATTTTCTAGCTTTATAATCTATTTTTTTTATATTTAAAAACAAAATCAAAAATAAACTTATAAAGGGGAAAATTAAAAACAATGAACTCGTCAATATATAATAGGCCAAATTATTAAACTTAAAATAAATTAAAATACCTATATTTGTAATCAACAAAATACTCATAATAATTATAAATATAAAATTAATTTTTTTCACAAAACCACCTATAATTATATACCTTTTCAAAGCTTGAAAAAAGAGATTTTTTAATCTCTTATTTCTTTGTTTTTAGTATAACGATAAATCATATAGATTAAAATTGTTCCTACAACAAATAAAATAGAACCAATAATTATTTCTAAAACAAAATGTGAACCTGGATTTAAATAAACTTCATACATTTCTGGGTTATAGAACATAACGAATAAATTACCTACACATAAACCAATTATTAAATAATAGAAACCTGTTTTATAATTAATTAAACAACGATTTATAAATTTAGAAATAGTTATTACCCCAATCAAAGCACCAAGTACAATTAATATATAAATTAATAATAATTGATGATTTTCAAATATTAATTCTAAACTTACATTATCTAATAAAACTTTATATAGACCAAACGACAATAATATACTTGTCGCACTGAGGCCAGGTATTAATTGAGTTAGTGATAAAATAACCCCAATTAATATAGCTAAAAAGTAAAAATAAAGTGGGGGATTATTGACTAAATATGACATATCTATCTCAAAATAGATTGAAATAAAACTAATTAAAACCGGAATAATAAATCCTAAAGAAACATTTAAAAAATAGATGTTTTTAAATGTTTTCCCTTTAACTTCATCTAATACACTAGGCATCCCACCAAGCATTAAACCAGCAAAAAAGAAAACTACTGCTATCATAGATATCTCTACAACATATCTAATCGTAAAGAATCCTCCAACAAAACCAATTAAGCCACCAATAGCTAAAGGAACTAAAAACAATAAGCTTTTCTTTTTAAAAATATGGGCTAATGACGCCATTAATTTGTCATACAATTTAAAAATGATCGCGATTTGGGCACCAGATAAACCTGGTATAATTACCGCTAAACCGATAAAAACACCTAATATTAAAGATTTAAATGTATTATTACTCTCCTGCATTTATATCCTCCCTAAAAGAATGAATAATATCTTCAATAACCATATCAGCATTAACATAATAATGGTGATTAACTATTTCTTCCTGCCATATTCCTTTTTCAACATATAAATAATTCTTAAGCCCAACAATTTTGAATTCAAAATCACAAGTTGGTAAATTTAGTTCAAGTTCATAATAATTATCATAAACTTTATCTAATTTAATAGCCTTATTTTCTTGCCAATTATATAAATTAGATACTAGATACAAATCTCCCTTTATTTTTGGTAGTACTATCGCATATATTTTAATTTTGTGATTTATTTTTCTTTTTCTTTCTTTAATTAATCCTTCTTTTATTAAGCTTGGAATGGATTGATAGGCATATTCTTGATTAAAAGCTTTATTATTTATTTTTTTAGGATGATATTCTAAATCTTTTAAAACTAAATTAATCAATTCTTTAGCATAATTTAAAGTTCTCTTACCTTTAATCTTTAAAGATAGAGGACATTCTTCATAACTTGTTTTATTTGCTTCATTACCAATCTTATACTTAGGGATAATAGAATTAGGATCTAATCTTAAATAAAGAGTTAATGTATTACCTCTAATAGTTAAAATAGCCTTTTTCTCTCTTTTATAGCTAAAAGAATCATATTGCCAACTAATTCTACTTCTTAAACCATTGTAGCTTAACAATTCTTCTTTTATTTCTTTATACATTTCTTTAGTTTTTTTGTTTGTTCTAATACAACGCGCTTTAAATGATTGATTATATGTAATTTTATAATTTGTTTTTTGCATAAACATACCTCTAAATTTTTAGACTAACAATTTTGTTCATAAACATAAATTTACCATATACATTACTGTTATTAGCACTTTGAAACATTGTGATATAACGATTATTATCATAATCTAACCCACTAATTAAACTTGGGGCTTTAATTGCTTCATCAGCATTTTCTACAGTTAAAATATAATTCTTTTCACTATAGGTTAATTCAGCTCTTTCATAAATATAAATATATGATGGACTAAGTTTACCATTTTGTTTGATGATAATAACTTTATCTGCATCAATAGCAAAACCATCAATTTTATAATCGACATTATAACAATTTAATACACTTAAACTATTCGTAAATAACGAATTTACTGAGTACTCATATATTAAAGTTTCTCCAGCGTTGTAACTAGTTATATATAATAAATCGTCACGCATAGTTGAAGTATCATTTTTATCAACATATAAGTATCTAGATTCTATAGCTAATTCTATTTGTTGACTAATAGCAACTACATTTTCTTCAACTATATAATTTTCAGTTTGATTATCTAATTTAATTATGGAATCTAGATTTATTAAATATAAATCATTACCTGTAGAAACAACTAAATAATTACCAATTGTACAAATACCTGTATATACAGACTCAATCAAATTATTATCACTATCTTTTAACGTGAAATAAACATCATCCATATTAGGCCTAATCATATAAATTACACCTTTATTATCTCTTGTACTACCACAAGTAAAATAATATGTCTTATCGCTTACAACATATGAAGTTAAGTCATAAGGAGTATACCCTGAACCTAAGCCACCATTATTAGCAATTTCATCAGATATAGTATAATATTTTTCATACATTATTCTCTTAGCTATGTTAAGCGAAATAAAGGCTAAAGCAAAAATAACTAAAATCCCTAAAACAATTATAAAAAAAACTTTAAATAATTTTTTCAATATATTACCAACTTTCTATATGAAATCCTTAATATAGTAGTCTAAATAAATATTCCAACTTGGAAAATCATGGGGATAATTATTAGTCCAGTAATAAACATTATGTGGTATTTTTTTATTATTAAGAGCTTCTTCAAGTTCTCTAGTTTCTTTTAAGCTTTCTTCTTCATATGCTCCACTTGAAACAACTATTAATATTTTTTTATGTCTTAAATATTCAATATAATTTTCATCTTTCAATAAATTAATTTGATCTAAAGGACTATTATAAAAGGCTAGTTCATCATAATAATCATTGATAAAATAAGTTATCTTATATATACCAGACATAGCAAATACCCCAGCAAACAATTTAGGTTGTCTAATAACCATATTAAAAGCTTGAAAAGCACCAAAAGACATACCTAACGTATAAGGAAGACTATTAAATTGATATTCATTCATAATGCTAGGATAAAACTCATTAATTATATAATTATAATAATCTTCTTGTTTTTCTAATCTCTTACGTTTATCCCAACTAGCAAAATTAGAAAGTGATTCATAATCAATATTATCAACTGCTATTAGACAAATTTTACCACTTTCTATTAAGTAACTAAGTGTCGCAACAACACCCTTGTCAAAAGCCTCATAAAATCTATTATATTGAGTTGGAAAATAAATAAATGGCACACCTGTATTACCATAAACTACATATTCCATATCACGATTTAAAGAATAGCTATACCATTTATAATATTTTGTTATCAAAATAACACCACCTTAATTAAAAAAATAGCTTTATTTAACTATTTAATTATATTTATTTTACCATATTTATTTATATATTTACAATTAAAAACAGATTAATCTAAAGAAAACGTTTAATTTCAACATTCTAAGCATTAGTTCATTCTAAAATATTCAAGTTATAAGATATAGTGAATAAAAAGAGAGTCAAACCTCTATTTTCGCAATTAATTATCTAAAAATTACTTTTCTTTATAAAAAAGTAATGATCATTATTAGGAACAGCCAAATGAAATAAGCAAATACATTTCCTATTAGCGTTGCAACATTTGACAATATTGAAACATATTCTTCAAGTACAATTTCTCTTTCTTTAGAAAATTGAAATAATAGTAAAATAACTATTTAATATTCATATTTATCAGCAACTTTTATTACCAATTTAATTTCATTCAATGGTTGGTGTAAATATAAATTGTAATTGAAATCCCATGCAATAAAAAAGGCGATCTAAATCTATCTTAGTTTCTAAAGTCATTAAATTGCCTTTTATTCTTCAATTCTTAAGTAACTACATCAGTTGTTGGCGCTACCTTTTCTATCAATTTTTTATCAATAAATCACCTACTTTTCCTCGTTATATACATCGCTCTAGTCGGCAAGAATATAAGCCAACTCTCGGTATATAGATAACTTATTGATACAATGGATTTCGCATAGATTTTCTTCGGCAGTCTTATAGTCGTTATTAGATAAAATATTGCGCTTTTGCATGGTTTTTAAAATAGAAAAGCTTGTTAAATAATTCTCTAGGTTGGCTTTATATGAAGATAAATCAGTCATTGGAATTGCCTCCATATCTCGCCTTGAAATATCATTCTAAAGAGCAGTATTTTTGGTTGGGTTTACCATATATTTTCATGTGCTTTCCGTAGCTTAGACAGACAAATTCATGGAAGGTTTTCTTGTTGATTTCATCTTTATGATCCTTCCAATAAAGGCTTCTGCATTTATCTGAGTAAAACTTCCTATGCTTTGAGCTTGAATCCTCAAAAATGGGTTTGCCGCAATAAAGACATCTACCCAATTTCTTGTCGTTTGAAACTTCGCTCGCACCATTTCTTCTGCAATAAGAAGATACTGTTGCTTTAGTAATACCTAAAATACCTGCTATCTTTGAATAACCAAGACCATCTTTTCTAAGTTCATCTATTTTAAGTTTCATTTCGTTAGTCATAGTCTTTGCCTCCTCACAATCTAAGGAGAAAATCAAAAGGTAACGTCAACTTATCTCCTTCACCATCTTTAGAACTTGGAAGTCATAGTTTTTCTCATAAAATTTTATATAGCAACATAAAAGCCCCACCAGATCTCTCCAGTGAGGCGTGAATAAATATCTATTTTTAAACTATGATCTTCTTATTGCCTAATCAGATTTTTTGTTTTCTAACACTTTTTGCAATTCCATCTCAAGTTGTTCCTTATTAGGAATCACATAAGTATATTTTGAAGCATAAATGTTTGTTTTTAATCCTTCCATAGAATATTGGGCAACGATATTGTTTTTCTCGGCGCAAAGAATAATACCAACAGGATCTTTGTCGCCCTCGTCGTTTATCTCATTCTTGAAGTAATTCAAATACATATTCATTTGCCCATAATTCTCAGGTCGTAATTTACCCATTTTTAAATCGATTAAAAGATATGCATGCAAAATTTTATTGTAGAATACCATGTCCACATAGTAGTTAACGCCATCAATTGATATGCGGTATTGAGAACCAACGAACATGAATCCTCTGCCAAGCTCAAGCAAAAAGCTTTCTATATGTTCTATCAAAGAACGTTCTAAGTCACTCTCCAACATTGGCTTTTCCTCTGGCAATCCCAAGAATTCAAGGACCATCGGATCTTTCACGAAATCATCCGGTGAAGAATATGTGACACCTTTTTTCGATAACTCAATTAGCTTCTCTTTGTTCACATCACCTTTGGATAATAAAAGTCTTTCGTAAAATGATGATGCTATTTGTCTTCGCAGCTCCCTGACGGACCAGTTGGAATTCTCGCATTCATGTTGATAAAAGCTTCTAGCTTTGTCATCAGCTACTGAAAGAATTTCGATATAATGCGACCAACTCAATTTAACAGACACTGTCTGTTGATTTCGATAAACCAAATAAAATCTTCTCATCATTCGAAGATTAGACACGGAAAATCCCTTGCCATAACTTTTTGAAAGTTCTTTGGATATTGTCCCTAGCGTGCTTGACCCGTATTGAGACTTGCTATTACCGTTTTGCTCCTGCTCGACTATCAATTTACCAATATTCCAATAAGCATCAAGAAGCGTTGTATTAACAGCGGTTATTACTTTCTTTTTTGACTCGACAATGACTTTGGAAAGATTTTGAATCAACTGAAGAATATCATCGGAATAATTATCTAACTTCTTAAGTTCTTTCATTATTAAAACACCTGCTTTCTTAGCTGTGTAAATTATAACCGAAAACACCTCATTTTTCCATATATTCATAACAAAAATAGACCGCCAAACCCTACTGTCGCTAATAGGATCAAGCGGTCTTTTCTTATGCTTTCGTCGATGAGTTCTTAAGTGTATTTATGCTCGCCTCGATCTAGGTATTGATCCAGGTATCGACATCGCCAAAGTTCTTGTTGATGTAGTCTTTGATGTCATCACTAAGCTGAGCAATAACAATATCTTTGACTTTATTTAAAGCTATAAGCTGGGCGTCCTTATTGAAGCTTCCTTCTTTCTTCAAGTCTTCAACATAAGTTTGAATAGGCCTTAACAAACATCCTTTTAATTTCTTCTTCTTTTAAAGTTGGAGTTAGGCATTTATGTTTATTATTCTTATCAAACTTATAATTACATTGCTATATGGTCTTTTTGTATTTATCAGTCGAATGCCAAACCTTAGATTCATATAAATGTCCGCAATCTGCACAGATTAATTTTGAAGAGAAGGAATTTTTAGAAGAAAAGGAGTATCTAAGCCTATGCCTTCTTTCAAGCTCTAGCTGCACTAAGTCTCACTCTTCTTTTGGTATGATTCCTGGATGAGAGTCTTTTACATAGTATTTAGTAACCTCACCGTTATTGGTCTTAGATTTATGCGTTAAGAAGATTTTGGAGCATTTCTTTTCCCAAAATTGAAATGGGCGGGGAAGCCATTTTAGGGCTTTCCCGCCTTGATTACCATTTAGCAAAGACGGGCGGGGCTGTTAACGGTGGCGCATGAAATACGCCGTTCATCTTGACCGTTGACTGGCTCGGCTGGCTTTGCTATTTTTATCGAATTACATATTGGTAAATTGCATTGATATGTACTTGGGTTGTATTCACGATTGGCACATTAACATCTTCGGGCTTTATGGCAAGTGGCAGCTCCGTACAGGCGAGAATGAGTGCATCTACATTTTCTTTTTAAATGTATTTATTTGCCAGTGCAATCATTTTCTCTTTATCACTAGGAATTACTATGCCATTCTCTAAATTGGGGTATATCAGTTTTCCTAATAGAGATATTATTTTTTCGCTATCGCCTTTACAAGTAACATCATCGGGCGGCGAAGTTCATCTTCCATACCCGGAATATCCATCATCTCTTTAGGCGGTTCTGCTTCCTCTACAACTTTAAGCTCAAACCCATTGTTCAGCAATCCCATTATAATCTGTGTAAGTGTGTGATGTTGTTTTACTACATTACATCCTAAAAAATGTGTATTTCGTTCTCCTGTTATAAAGTAATTATCAATCGCCCAATATTGCGGTTTCCCATCATCTGTATAAATCCAATCCTGCCCAACTCCTGCGGTAAAAACAGGGTGTTCGATATTAAAAAGAAAAATTCCACCTGGTTTTAATGTCCTATACACTTTTTGAAATATTTCCACTATGTCCTCTATATAGTGCAAGCTAAATTAGATATAACACAATCCCATTCATTTTCTGGATAGTCGTATTCCTCTAATCCGCTAATACGATATTCAATTTGATTTCCTGAATTGCGCTTTTGGGCTTCCTCAATCATTTTCTTACTTAAATCGATCCCTAATATTTTTGTAGCTCCTTGTTCTTCTGCGAACTTGCAGTGCCAGCCATATCCGCACCCCAAGTCAAGAACAGATTTTCCTTCTAACGAAGGAAACAAAGGTTTTAATTGATGCCATTCACCAGCAGCTTTTAACCCCTCTTTACTGCGGGACATCTTTGCATATTCTTCAAAAAACTTCTCATTATCGTAGTCATTATTCATAACCTTAACATCTCCTATTTTATCCTTCGGCACCGCCGCTTCCAGGCGGCTCCCCAACTTCATCTGCTCGATAAATGGGAATTGCACCAAAACAATCTAAGACAACAATGCTGCCTTACTTGCGATTTTTTCTTGTACTGCGGAAACAGTTTCTTGAATGGAATAATTTGTCGAATCTACAACATTCGATTCATATATTCCCAGATTGCAAAATTGCTCCCACATTGTTTCTACCAATTCGATATTTGTTTTTCGGTCTAACTTTGAGCGTTCAACAGCGCGCTTTAAGGTTTCTTCCTTGCTTGCCCTTAAAATAATATAATGCACCTCATAATGTTCCCGAACAAGAGCTTTCCATGGCTCCAAAAACCATGGCCCGACAATCCCATCTACAATTACATCATATCCGCCACGAGCATATCGCTTTGCAGCTTCTAAAAAGGCTTCAATGACAACCAGATTTTGCTCGTTGGATTCTGGCAAATGTGGTGGTATTGCGCCTTTGCTTAAGTAATGAAAAAAGTCATCGGTGTGCATATGCACTGATTTATCCATATCTGATTCCTTTGCGACAATTGACGCAGTTGTTGTTTTTCCTGTCCCCGGTGAGCCTGTAATCACAATAATTCTTCCTTGATTCATCTGTATTTTCCCTCACAATTCAAATTTATCACTTTGTTTTTCTTCCATGTAATCTTTTAACGTATTATTTAATTCACCATCAAGCATTGGGTATCCGCCATCTGGCCATCCAATAGTAAGCGTGTAATATAAGACGTATACTAATAGGGTAGAGAAAATATAATAATTATTTTCCCTCCCATTGCACCGTACGTACGGGTCCGTATACGGCGCTACATTTATATTGAACACAAATTATC
>CASEZJ010000032.1 GCA_949292525.1 uncultured bacterium
ATATTACTATTAATAACTTGGGGTTCACTACGTTTGGCGGTAAATACCCACGGTAGGACTTTCACCTACTAGATTAATGCCATGCCCGGCACACAAGATAAATGAACCCAACTCTGAGTTAGGTTCATTTTACAAGGGGGAAATTATTTTTCGTTTTTACATGCTTTTTTATAAGCCTTAAATATTTTATCTTTGCTAAAAGCATTACATTGTTTAGCGCTAGCACAATCACCGCAAGGAGTTTTTTTATAAACTTTAATTAAATGAATAATCACAAGGATTACCAATAGAGTAATAATACCAATCACTATTAAATTTGTTTTATTCATTGCGGTTTGGATTAACATTCTTCTTCATTCCTATCTTTTTAGCTTTAATTTTAGGTAAAATAAATCTTAAAAAGATTACACCAAGAACTAAAACTACGACTAAAATAACAACAATAATATCAATTGCATTAGCTAAAATCATACTTACCTCCTAAATAAACACACCCCAAATTCCAACTAGTGAAGCTAATACGAAAGCTAATCCAGTTTGGAATAATATAGCTCGCCAAAAATCATGACTATTATTTAACTCTCTTTTCATTGCTCCTATAGCACCAAAACATGGAGCACTAAATAGTGTGAATATCATATATCCCATTGCACTAAAACCATTAAAGAAAGAAAACATTCCATTACCTGCGAATACATCTCCACCTTCACCTACAGCAGTTATTACTTCCATTGATGAAACAACTAATTCTTTTGCTACTAATCCTTGTACTGCTGAAACTGAAGCACCCCAAGAGAAATTCATTCCTAACATAGGAGCAAAGATAAATGATATTGATCTACCGATATCTGCTAATAAACTTTCTTCTACATTAGTCGTATATTGAAATTGATAATTCACATTCAATAAGACCCAAATAACTACAGAACATAGGAAGATAATTGTTCCGGCTCTTTTAATAAAAGCTGCTGTTTTATCAAAAACATCACGAGCTATATATGAACCACTAGGAGCATGATAATCAGGTAATTCAGTTATATAAGATGTGCTATGTTTTTTAACAAAGAATTTATTTAATAAATAGCCAGATAAAATAATAACTGCGATAGCTAAAATATACATTAAAGCAGTTATACCCCAATTCGCGCCAAAGATACCACCAACAAAACAAGATATAATAGGTAATTTTGCTGAACACGGCATAAACGGAGTTAAAGTAACTGTCATTTGATGTTCTTCTTTATCTTCAATTGTTCTTGTTCCCATTATTGCAGGTACACTACAACCTGTACCAACTATAAATGGTATTAAACTTTGGCCTGACATACCTAATTTTTTAAACAATTTATCGAATAAGAAAGTAACTCTTGCCATATAACCTGAAGTCTCTAATAGACTTAATAGTAAGAATAATATCATTATTTGCGGAACAAAGTTTAAAACTGCTCCAACCCCAGCTATAGCACCATCAGCAACTAAACTTGCAGCCCATTCACTACCACCAGCATTCGTGATTACTTCAGCTAACCATGGCCCAAGTCCACTTATTCCATTACCTAATGAAACTTCAAATGACCCCCAAGGCATAGGGAATTCAATAGTATCGCCACCATTAAATAACATATCGATAATACCAACAGTAGCCCCACCTACTAAACCAACACTAAGTAAATATATAAGGACAATAATTACTAAAAAGATTGGGATTGCTGCCCATTTATTAAGTAAAACTTTATCGAGTTTTGTTGTTATACTACTAGTATTTGTTGCCTTTTTAGTAACAACATGATCTCTAATATCAACTATATAATCATATCTCAAACTAGCAATTAACTGTTCTGAATCCATTTTATTTAAATTTTCTAATGCTATAATTTCTTTTTCAAACTTTTCTTTATAATATTTATTATAATATCTTTCATCACGTTCAATAATTTTTATTGCCGCAAACCTTTTTTCAAACACATTTTCATCTAGTTCATTTTTTACATCTTTAATCACCGACTCAACATCATTTGGAAAAATATAATTAGATTTAGCTTCAGGAATTAACGAATCTGCATTTTTTATTACATTAATTAATTCCTTTATTCCTGTTTTCTTTAAGGCACTAATAGAAACACACTTTGTTCCTAAACGTTTTTCTAAGTCTTTTATATCTATATGATAACCTTTTTTAGTTAATATATCTTCCATATTTAATACAACTAAAACCTTAGTACCTAATTCCATTAACTGGGTCGTAAGATATAATGCTCTTTCTAATGATGTAGAATCAATTATATTTATAATTAAATCTGGTCTTTCTTCTACTATAAATTTTCTTGAAATTTCTTCTTCACTAGTATACGGTGATAAACTATAAATACCTGGTAAGTCGGTAATTAAGATATTTGTTCCCTTAACAATTCCATCTTTCCTTTCTACAGTTACCCCAGGCCAATTACCAACCTTTTGATTTAAACCAGTTAAAACATTAAATAATAATGTTTTACCGCTATTTTGATTACCGACTAAAGCACATTTTTTAATCATTTATTTATCCTCCTTCATAACCATAATATCTTTAATATCTTCTTTTCTTAAACAAAGTTGATAACCTCTTAATTCAACACTTATCGGATCACCTAATGGACTTATTTTTTCTATTGTTATTAATACATTTTTAGTTAAGCCCATATCTAGCAGTCGCCTTCTAAATGCTTTACTAGAGTTTTTAATTTCAACTAATATCCCCTTTTCACCAATTTTTAAATCAGTTAAACTAACAATTTCTTTATTCATTTTTCCTCCTTATAGTTAGCAATCGCTAACTCGCTATTATTATAGCTCTACTTTTTTTAAATTACAATAGAAAAAAAGAAAAAAGTTAGTTTTTGCTAACTTTTATTAATTTATTTTATTAATCAAACAAAAAAAGCCTAATTTAGGCTTTTTATCTTAGAAAAACACTCCTCTAGCTTGTTCTTTAATTTCTTGTGATGCAGTAAATGGAATTCTTGTTGTATAACCTTCTTTAGCCGCTACAATCATCTTAGTTGGCCATTCTTGAATTGCGCTATTCCATGTGTATACAGTATCATTATATAATTCTCTAGCGGCAGTAATTTCTTTTTGTAAATAACTGTTTTGTCTTAAACATTCTTGAATCTCGTCATGTGCTCTTAAATTTGGATATTGTTCAAAAGCTACATTAACTTGACCAAATAATTTATCTACAGCTTGACTAGTTTCATTACGATTAACATCATTATCCCTAACACCACTGCGGAATTTAGCAATTTGAGTTAATGTGTCTTTATCTAGGTCGATTGCCTTATCTAATAATCTAGCTGCATTTTGTAAAATTACTACTCTTTGTTCTAGATAATTATCAATTTGTGAGGCATCATGTTGAATTTTTTGTTCAAGCTTTCTTAAATATGCTTTAGCATTAATTTTCATAAATAAGAAAATAACACCAGGGATAATTGCTAGAACCCATAATATAACTTCAAAAAACTTTGATCCCCAACCAACTTTTACAGGTATCTGTTTTTGAATAACATTTACATCCCGTCCTTCTTGTACGATAGGACCATTCATTTCGTCTAATTGATTTGCCATACTCTTTCCTCCTATATCTTATTATATGTTAAATCGACATATTTTGCAAATAGGTTTGCAAATTCTTCATTACAGTCATCGTTATTTAAATAACAACTTGCAAAATTATGATAACGCTGCTTAATATTTTTAATTTCGATATTTTCACCAGTTTTATTTGCTTCTTTAATTTGACTTATAGCTACTTTACTTTCAGCTACAAGCGGATTATATTCATACCAATCAACCGGAACATTATAAATCCTACCATTTTGACATGGCACAGCTACTAAAGTAGTGCGCTTAAACTTAGAAAATGAGTGAGAAGTTACATTAAATGTGTCGGTATTATTGTAATTATTTATGCGTTTAAGTTTTAAGATTTGGTCAGTCGCGGTAGCTTTGTGTCTAAACAAATCTAAATTCATATGATTTACAAACGCTTCTGCTTCTTGTAAAGTTATTTGTTGTTTATAATTATCTTCATCAATTAAAGGTGCTTCATTCATTTGATATAATGGGATAGCTAAAATTGGAGCTAAATCAAAATATAATGAATAAAATGAGTTATTAAGGTCATTAATATAGTCTTTTTTTAACAATTCATAATCATAATAATTTAAATATTTATTATAATTAAAAGTTATTTCACTATAAGCATGATTAGAAGAAACAAAATTTAATTTATTGCGTTTAATAAATGTAAAATCATCACCATAAGTATCAGTTGCAGTAATTAACTCAACCATATTTTGTTGTGCTAACGGGGTAAATAACAATCTAAATTCAGTTTCATTATTTCTATCAATCGCATAAAATAAAGCATCAAAATCATTATTTGCTAGCGTGGTAAATGTTTTACCTTCTTTAATTGCTTTTTCAGTTAGTTCTTCTAAATCAGCTGTTCTTTTTTTAACTAATTTTTCAACATCTTTTTCATCATGATCTAAAGGTAAGCCACTAGGATAACGCGAAAAAGTTAATTTAGGGGCAGCCCCATTACCATATATTATTAAAGAATAAGTTTGATAATAAGGGGCTGGAGCAGTATAATTAGCAACTAAAGTTTGACTTCTAGTTACAGTTCTCGTATGTCCTTTACTATCTCTAACTCGCTCTGTCCATGTAACAACTCTAGTTCCTGTATAAGTAGTATTACGCATTTCTTCTTTTTTTAATAATACTCTTACAAAAGGATTGCTATCTATAGTCCCACTATAGATATCTAAAATAGATTCATAATCACCAAAATCAAAATTTAAATTATATGCTTTAGTTAATATTAGTACTTTTTTACGATCAACTTCATAATCTAATTTAATGGTCGTATTTAAACTATTAACAAAATCAACATATTGTTTAAAATTTAAATTATTTCTCAATGTGCTTAAAGTTTGCCAAGCCTCATTTTTCTTATTATTATATTCTTTATTAAGCTTGCTTAAAATGTTGTTAAATTTATTAACATTTTTTCTTAAAACTGCAAAATATAAAACAAAACATACTATAGCTACTATAAGCCCTATTACAAGTGCTAAAATACTAGATAATTCACGATCGTGAAGATAAAGTTTATAAACACCATATACGGCGGCAATAATACCTACTATTCCTAAAACTATTAATATCGTTCCTATAACATTACTTATATTTTTTTTACTATTATTTTCTGCAATTTTCTTTTCTAGTTCTTGCGTTTCTTTTGCTAATTTTTTATTTAACTCTAAATCAATATTAGCATTTTTTGTTACATTTTCGATTAATTCTGTAGATTTATCATTAACTTCTTGTTTTAAGATTCCCTTGTAATAATCATAAGGATCGAATTCTAAACCATTAGTGTTTCTCATGTTTTCCTCCTTACCGTTAAGCTTCTAACTTAATTTTATCACATTCTTAAAAATCCGCAATATTAATAATATCTAGAATTACCCATCTAGCTAACAATATTCCTGCTGCTGCGGGAGTAAAGATACTACTTGGTATTTCTTTAGCGTTTTTAACTAGTGGTTCTTCTTCACTATATAAGACCGGTAAATCAGTTATATTTAACTTTTTAAGTCTATGGCGCATTATTTTAGCTAAAGGACAAACTTTAGTTTGATTTATTTTCTTTATTTTAAACATATTTGGATCTAATTTATTACCAGTACCCATTGAACTTATAATTTTAATATTATTAGCATAACTATATTTAATAATTGCTAATTTACCATTAATATCATCAATGCAATCAATTACATAATCATAAACGGGTTTAATTTTATTAATCGTATTTTCATCAACTTTAAAATTATATGTTTCAACTGAAATATCTTTATTTATATCTTTTAATCTATCCTTCATAACTTCAGTTTTTAACTTGCCGATTGTAGAATCTAAAGCAATTATTTGTCTATTTTTATTACTAATAGCTATAGTGTCAAAATCACATATTCCTAGATTTGTAATTCCACTTCGACAAAGCATTTCACAAACATAACCACCAACTCCACCTAAGCCAAAAACTAAAACTTTCTTTTGTTGGATTAATTTGAAGTTATCTATTCCTATTAAGCTTATTAATCTAGAGAACATTTTTATTCCTCTTTTCATATAAGAAGTTAAAATCATGATAATCATGATCTTCAAATACTCCTAAAATAGTATCTGTATTCACGTTTTCCATTGATTTAAACAAATTATTAGGAATTAATGGATTAATTTTCTTTAATTCCTTAATTATATTTTTAACTTCTTGTCTTTTTGAATCATATAAATCTTGTTTTTCACTAAATTTACATGCACAGTTGATAAAAGATAGTTCATTATATTTAACAAAATTAATTATATCTTGTTCCCTAATCATATAAAGTGGTCTAATTAATTCTAGTCCCTTAAAATTATCACTAGGCAATTTAGGTGGCATCATTTGAATTTTACCATTATAAAACATCGACATTAACATTGTCTCAATAGCATCATCAAAGTGATGTCCTAAAGCTATTTTATTACAGCCATGTAATTCAGCTCGCTTATATAAAAAGCCTCTTCGCATTCTAGCGCATAAGAAACAAGGTTTCCCACCCATTAAGTCTGATATAGCAAAAATATCACTAGAAACAATTTCCGCTTTAATATTTAATAATTTTAAATTTTCTTCAATTTTATTTCTAACTTCTACTTTGTAGCCAGGATCCATAACTAAACATGTAAATGTAAACGGAAAGTCACTATGCTTAGCTAATTCTTCAAATAGTTTAGCCATTAAAAAAGAATCTTTACCACCTGACATGCATACTAAGATTTTATCATTTGGTTTTAATAATTCATATTTTTTTATAGCTTGAATAAATAAGGCCCATATTCTTTTGCGATATGTAGTTATAATACTTCTTTCTACTTCCTGATATTTTTCCATTTAACCTCCAGATAATTAAAAACTAGCCTTAGCTAGCTTTTAATAATGTTTCTAATTTATTTACTAATTCTTCTAAACGATTAACAACTGCCATAAATGCATCTTTTTTAGTTAGATCAACACCAGCTTTTTTAACTAAGTTAATCGGGAAATCAGAACCACCAGCTTTAAGTAAACCTAAGTAATCATCTAAAGCTTTAGGATCACCAGTCTTAACTTTAGCATATATCGCTTGACTTGCTGCATAACTAGTAGCATATTGATAAACATAAAATGGGGTGTTGAATAAGTGAGGAATATAAGCCCACACATATTCTTTATACTTTTCTGATTTAATATCAATATCATAATATGCTTTATATAAATCAATCATAATATTAGATAATGAATCATAGGTTACTGCTTTACCTTCTTCGACTAATTTATGTGCTTGATATTCAAAATCTGCAAATAAAGATTGACGATAGAAAGTTGATAAAATATTATCTATTTCTTGTTGTAATAAAGCAATCTTCGTATCTTGATCTAGATCTCTTTCTAATAAATAATCTAATAATAATGATTCATTAAATGTAGATGCGATTTCAGCAACAAAAATAACATAATTAGAATTAATATATTCTTGGTTTTCATTAGCAAACATCGTATGAATTGAATGTCCTGCTTCATGAGCTAAGGTGAACACTGAATCTAAAGTGTCAGTGTGATTAAGCATAATAAATGTTCCTTTTTCATAACTACCTGTCGAAAAAGCTCCTGTTTGTTTACCATCTTGAGGGAAAACGTCAACTCGACCATCTTCTAAAACTTGGTGAGCTTTAACTTCAAAATCACCACCAATTTTCTTAACTGCAGCGAAGAATATTTCTTTTGCTTCTTCATAACTGTATTTTTTAGTTGATTTTTTAAATTGTAAGAACCTATCATAAGTATGAATTTCTTTTAACTTAAAGTAATCTTTACGTAATTTATAATATTTTTTAATCGCTGATGTATTTTCTTTAGTTGTATTTATCAAGCTTAAGAAAACTTCTTTAGGAATATTGTTTATATCTAAATGACTTTCTAAAATTGAATTGTAGTTACGATTCTTCATATTAGCCAATTCACTTAGCATAATTCCATTATATATAGCCGCAAAGCTTTGTTTATGCGCAGCATAAAATTTAAATACACTTTCAAAAACTTTTTGACGATCTTCTTGTTCTTCTAAATCTTCTAAATAAGTTCGATAATTACTAGCATTAACTCTAATTTGTTTACCATCAGATAATATGACTTCTTCATCGTTATTATCAGCTACAGCTAAAATGTCATGTAAATTATTGAATCCTTGAATTGCTTGACTATAATTAGCTATAATTGATTCACTTTTATCATCTAATACATGTGAACTGTTTTTAAATAATTTAGCAAAATAATATTTATATGTTGTTAATTCTTTATCTTCATATAGATAGTTTTCTATTTTATCTTGACCTATACTAATTAATTCTGGTTCAACAAAAGCTAGTGCACTATTTATTTTAGCAAATAGAGTCATAATTTCTGAATCTCTTTGTTGGTTTACTATGTCTTTACTATTTTTAGCATATTGTAAAGAAGAGTAAATAATTAATTTTTCTAGTTTTTGTTCCATTAAACTACTTTTTGTTAAAAATAGTTTTAAATTATCTTTGTTATTTAAACCACCTTTAAATGAAGCTAACTCATTAGTTTCAGCTAAAACATTAGCCATATCGTTTTTAAAATCAGCTTCTGTCTCATATATTAATTTATAATTCCAATTCATATTAAAACCTCCAATTTGCTTAATTATAGCATTTTTTTAAGCAAATTAATATCAAATTAGTTGTTTATTTTATAACAATATTATTTAATATAGGCTTTTTTACTAAAAATTGTTATAATAAATTAGGTGATCTTATGAAAGCTGTAGGAACTATTTGTGAATATAACCCATTTCACAATGGCCATTTATATCAATTAGAACAAATCAGGGCGCAAAACCCTGATAGTATAATAATCGTTTGTTTATCTACTTACTATACTATGCGCGGTGATTTGTCAGTTCATTTACCAAAAGTTAAAGCAAACTATGCTCTAAATAAGGCTGATATCGTAGTGGCATTACCTAGTGTTTTAGCAGTTAATAGTGCTGATAATTTTGCTAAAAACAGTGTTAATGAATTAGCTAAACTTCAAGTTTCTTCTATATATTGTGGTAGTGAAAGTAATGATTTAGAATATATTAAAAATATAAATTTTACTGAAGATGAAATTAAAAGTAATTTAAATGCTCATCTTCCTTATAAGAAAGCTACTGCTCAAGCTGTAGATATTAAGCCTAATGATCTTTTAGCTTATTGTTACTATAAAAGTATTAAAAATACTAATATCGATTTAAAATTAATTAAAAGGGTTGGGTCTTTACATCATGAAGATTTGCCAAATCATCAGGTTTTCACATCTAGTCAAGCGATTAGAAATAATTTTAATTTAATTTCTAAATATTGTCCTAGTTATGTTAGTACTAATTTAATTGATGAAGAATTACTTTTTCCTTATTTTAAATTTATGTTATTTAATTATAATAATTTTACTAATATAATGTTTATTCGCGATGGAATTGAAAAACATATTTTAAACAATTTGAAGACGGCTAATAGTTTTAAAGAACTTTATCTTAAATGTAGTAATTCTTATTTTACTACAAGTAAAATTAAACGGGCTTGTTTTTATTTATTATATAATATAGAAAAAATAAATTTAGATTACCCTTATTCTTATATTTTAGGTTTTAATGAAAAGGGTAGAAAATATTTAAATGAAATAAAAAAGACAAGCCAAATTATTACAAATAACAAATTAGGCTTGTCAAAAATATTAGATTATGAAATTAAAATAGCTAATATTTTAGATTCAATTTATCATAACAAATTATTAAGCTTAGAGTTAGGCAAACCAATAATGCCTTAACTAAGCTTTTTTTGCTAGATAACGATAAATTGCTATTAAGGTTTTAGCATCAACTATTTCATTATTATCAATCATTTTTAAAACTTCAGAAATAGTATACCATTTAGATGTAATGTTTTCATCTTCATCAAAATTAGTTTTAGTTAAAATAAATTCTTTAGCTAAATATAAATAGATAACTTCATCTGAATATCCACATGTAGGATAAATATACCCTAATTCTTCTAAACTTGAGGCCTTTAAGGCACATTCTTCTTCTAGTTCTCTAATAGCTGTCAAATAAGGGCTTTCACCTAATTCAATCTTCCCAGCAGGAATTTCAAAAATTTCTTTGTGATATGGGTATCTAAATTGTTTAATCAATAAAATTTTATCATCTTTAACAGCTAAAATTCCTGCCCCTCCATTGTGATGAACATATTCTCTTTTTGTTAATTTATTATTATCACAAATTACATCATCATTATATAAAGTTATAATACGACCTTTATAAATAAGATTTTCTTTAATTTTTTTCTCCATTTTAGTCACCTAAATCTAGTTTACTTACTCCTGGTTCAGGATCAGTTAAATGCATATTGCGATAACCATTACGTTTTAAACTAACCATAAAAATGCTAAAGAATATAATTGCTAGTAACATAATTGTACCATTTGATATCCCCATTGCTATACCTACTACTGATTCACCTGGCATAGAAGGGAAGGCGTAATGAAAAATAATAATAGTTAAAATTCTAACGCCAATTCTTGAGAAATTTAAAATTGAAGCTAGGAATGTTTTACCAAATCCATATAATAAACCTAATACAGCTGAACATAATCCTAAAGCTGGAATAGATAGAGAATCATAAACATAAATGTTTTTAATCATTTCACTATAATATGTACCTAATTCTTTATCGTTATTAAATAATGCTACTAAGGAATCGATTAAAACAAATCTTGTTAAAATATAACCAACAGCTGATATTATTACAGACACTAGTAAGATTCTTAAAAATGTTTTTAATGGTCTTCTAATATTACGATTACCTAGGTTTTGACTAACTATTGAAGATTCACTTTCTTCAAATGTTGAAGTCATACCGGTTACTAAGCCTGAGATATTATTTGATATACCTAAGGCTCCTACTATTAATTCTCTTGTTGAATCATTATAATAATAACCTGCAAGAGCATTTACTGATACTTTACCTAAATTCATTACAAATTTACCAAAAAACATTGGGATTGATAAAAGAAATATATCTTTTACATAAATACTTTTTAATTTAAAATCAGCTACTGTTATGCGTAAGATATTGGTATTTTTAAATAATAAAACTAAACCGATTATAGTTAAAACTAACTGACTTATTATTGTAGCTACTTCTATCCAGGTTATATCTTTAATTTTAAAAACATAAACGAATAAGGCGGTTAAACCAATTTTTATTGCTAAAATTCCTAGATTTAAATATAAAATCAATTTAGAATTACCCTTTGCTTTTTCTAAACCAATAAATATACTATTGATAGTAACAAAAATTAATTCTACTAATTGTAATCTAAAATAATTTAGTCCTATTTCTATTGCTGAATCAGCAACTTGACATATTTGCATAACTTGTTTAGCAAGTGGTAAAAAGATAAGTAAAATAACAATATTTAAAATGATTGCTAATGTAAATAAATTACCACTAGCATTACGCGCATCATGAACTTTACCAGCACCATAATATCTAGCTACTAAAACTGCGCCACCACTAGCTAAACCACCACCAAAAGCACTAAACATGTTTTTAATTTGTCCAGTTGAACCAACTGCATTACTCGCACTAGCTGATATACCAGCTGTTATCATTTGATCAATAACAGTTGATAATGAATTTATAAATTGATAGAACATAATTGGAAAACAAATAATGATAATAGTCTTCCATAAGTTCCCGCTTAATATTAATTTTCTTCTTTCGATTTGTTTATTAATTTTACGTTCTGTTTGTGCAGTATTTTCCAATTTAATCACCATGCTATATTATAGACTTATTTTTGTTCTTTAAAGCGTCTTCATCTTTAAAAGTTGCAAAACTTTCTTCAGTTGGTACTTCTTCAGTAACTGTCTCCTCTATTGTTGAAGGAGTAGTAACTTCTTCTACTTTAGCTTCTTCATTTAAAGTTTCTTGTTCAGTAACATTATCTTCACTTGTTTTGGCATTAGAAGTTTTTTCTACTGTAGTTTCTTCTTTAGGTAATTCATAATCAGCAACTGCTGTTTCTAAATCAGCATTAGATACAATTAAAGATTTAGAAGTCATTTCACTTGGAATAGGTAAACCTAACAATTCTAAAATTGTTGGGGCTAAATCTGATAAAATACCATTCTTTAAATAGATAGACTTATCAGTAATTAAAACCGGAACTTCATTACTTGTGTGAGCAGTAAATGGTTTACCTTCTTCATCTAATAATTTTTCAGCATTACCATGGTCAGCAGTTATAATTGCAACCCCACCACAGTTGTTTATTGCTTCAACACAACGTCCTACACATTCATCTACAGTTTCAACAGCTTTAACGGCAGCAGGAATTACACCTGTATGACCTACCATATCACAGTTTGCATAATTTAAAATTATTAAATCATATTTATTGCTGTTAATAGCTTCAACAACTTTATCAGTAACTTCATAGGCAGACATTTCAGGCTTTAGATCATAAGTAGCTACTTTAGGTGAATCAACTAATATTCTATCTTCACCTTCTAAAACCTTATCAACACCGCCATCAAAGAAGAATGTAACATGTGCATATTTTTCTGTTTCAGCTATTCTTAATTGTTTTAATCCAGCAGCTGAAACAACTTCGCCTAACATATTATTTAATTCTTGTAGACCAAAAGCTAATTTACCCTTAACTTGATCGGCATATTTCATCATGCAAACAAAAGTTAAGTTACGTGGGCCACCTATTGTATTTAAACGATATGGTTTTTCTGGATTATAAACGATACCTGTTGGATTAGATAAAGCAGTTGAAATTTCAATAGCTCGATCAGGACGGAAATTAGCAAATACTACACTATCCCCATCACCAATCATACCGTTTTGATCAACAATAAATGGAACAACAAATTCATCTGTTATACCATTTGCATATGATTCATCTAAGGCCTTAATAGGATCATCATAATGTGGACCTACATTTCTTACCATAGCATCATATGCTTTAGCGATACGATCATAATTTTTATCACGGTCCATACCATAATAACGACCACCTACAGTTGCTAGATTAACTTTGCCATCATTTAAAACTTTAACTAAATATGTTTTAGCTGATGTTGGTGGGACATCTCTACCATCTAAAAAGGCATGGTAATAAACGTTTTTAATACCTCTTTTATGAGCTAAATTAGCAATAGCTATAATATGTGATGTATGAGAATGAACCCCACCATCAGAACATAAACCTAAAATATGGAACTTTTTACCGGTAGCTAATGCATGATTTATAGCCTCATTAATAGCTTCATTATTTTCAAATTCACCACTTTTAATGGCGTTATTAATTCTTGATAAGCTTTGCCATACAATGCGTCCTGCCCCGATATTCATATGACCAACTTCGGAATTTCCCATTTGACCTTCTGGTAAACCTACAGCCTCACCAGAAGCGTCTATTTTAGCACTATTATAATTAGCAAATAAATAATCTAAATTCGGCTTATTAGCCAAACTAATGGCATTTCCTTCGCTTGGATTAGCTAAGCCATAGCCATCCATAATAATTAACATAACTGGTTTTTTCATAATTACACCTCTTATTTTTTATTTTACAACATTTTTTAATTATAATCTACTAAATTATACTTCTTTAAATAATAAAAATTAATTACAGCCATTCTAAATGTCCATTTTATAGTTGCTACATCTGCTTCTGGGTAACTATTATGCCAATTAAGTTCATAATCCCATAATCCATTGCTATTAATATTTTGTAATAATGTGTCTAATGCTTCTTTTACTAAGTCAGGATTTATATCTACATAATCATTAATTTCTAATATATTATTTATATTTAATAATTTAGGATCAATTTTTAAATCATGAGTAATTTTAGCCTTATTTAAACCAGCAATTAAGATAGCTAAATCTATAACATTATCACTATTTATGTCTTCTAATTTAATATTATCTTTAATCTTATTATATTTTTCTAAAGCTAATTTATAATAAGGTTTATTAGAATCTAGCAATAATAAAGTTATACCAATTACCCCCAATGTTAAAGCAATATTTTTAGGAGCCGGGTATTCAAATTCCTGACTATGGGCATATTTATTATTATCTGGTTCAGCCATAGTATAATAATCATCTTCTAAATAAGCTTTATGATATAAGTAAGTGAAAGCTTTATTTACTAATATGTCTCTTAACTTACTAGAAACATCAAATTTATAAAGTAATTTTAAAGCATATAATGTTGTAAAACTTGTAGAATTAGGATTGTAGTTATCTATATATAGATTATGACCAAAGCCACCATTATTATTTTGATATAACATTAACGCATCAATAAAAAAATCTTTTTCACCTTGAATATAACTTAATATTGCCACATCAATATCTTGGGCTTTGTTTAAAATTTGGGTAATTAAATTTTGTTGTATTTCAAATGATAAGCTTTTCATAAAAACCTCTTTTTTTATTGCAAATAAAATCTAGATTTAATATAATTTTTATTGGTGATATTATGATATCTTCTCTATTTTATTTCTACATTTTTAAAGATATAACAAAGCAAATTGATTCTAAGTTTTTTTTAAATATACCACTTAAAGATTATGAAATCTTTACTATAAATACTTATTTTTATGAATCTTATTATAATTTTTTTACTAAAAAAACCAGTTTAAATATCTTCAATAATTTAAATAAGAACATTTATGATAATATAAGTTATTACATTAAACTTATTAAAGATAATAATTATAGTAAAGAAGGTATTGTCTTACTTTATGGTTATCTAACTTATCTAGTAATAAATAAATATAGTGATGAATTAGAAAATTTAGAAAATTATTATTTTCTAAACAACAAAATAAATAAGAAAAAAGAATTACATAATTTAACTTATTTATATTATGATTTGAGACTACCTTATTACATATTTCTAGACTTAATATCAAGACATCTACTTAGTTACCCTGATATTACAAATTATTTAAAGAAGGCTAGCAAAAACTGTTATTATTTTAATAAATATTTTTTAGCTAAAGAATCAAAAATTAAAAATGTTTTTTTAAAAATATTAGGTAAACTTAATAAAAAGAATTATCTTAAAAAACAATTTACTTATCAAGATAAATCACTAATATATGCAGAAATAGTAAACAAATCTAGCCAATTAATAAATTCAGTTAATAAACTGCTTTACTACAATAAAGATGTAGATTTAAAATATTATTTAGATCTCTATAGTATTTAAATTAGAGTATAGATTATCTAAATCTAATCTTTCTCTTTCTTCACTGCTTAATACTGAAATAATAATTGAACCTAAATCAATTAAATACCAATTACTATTAATTCCTTCTTCACCTCTTATTTTATAAGGGGTGTTTTCTATTTCATCTTCTAAATATTCACCAATAGCATTACTTTGTCTAGCTGTAGAAACAGTTGCTAAAACGATATAATCATAAAATGGTGAAACTTCTTTAGTTTCATAACAAGCAATGTTTGTAGCTTTAACTTTATCTAATACTTCTTTTACTATATCTAATAATTCCACCTGCATCACTTCCCTATAATGTTCTAAAATTTGATATTGATATATATGGGGTTCTATACCTTGACTTTTTAAATGATTGATAGTATTAAGAGTTGATTCATAGATCGCGGTATAAAATAAACCCTTTTGGACTAAATTACGACAATAGATACAATCTTTATATGTCCTATTTTCTTCAATGTAATCACTAATTAATATGATTTCGTCTAATCTAGTTAATGGTAATTTACCAAATGTATGATACTTAATTGCTCTTGCAATTTCCTTATCTTGTCCAACATTTTTTAAATAATAACTAGCTGAAGCATAACCATGATAAAGTGCCTTGCACGATTTGCATTCTTTTATTTCAGCTTCGGTTAGATATGTTTGCATAATCAATGTATCATCATTATGAAAATAATCATGCATTAAGGCGGCTATTTGAGCCTTTGTAACTGATACATTATATTTAATAGCTAAGCTAGTAGCTGCCTTAACAACACCTAAAATATGCTTAAATCTAGCTAAATTATTAGCTTTTTGATATTTTTCTTCAACAAGCTGATATACTTTTTTTACTGATTCATCATTTAAAGCTATCATAAATTTTAACCCCTAATCCTTTATTAGTTGCTAGTACAAATTCAAATTCGCCTTTAGTTTCAATAATTAAAAAACCACCAATAAATATTGTTTTATTACCTTCTACTTGATACGTAACAAAATCATTATTAATACATGGCAAAATCGTTTTACCGACTCTATTTATTCTGTTTTTGGTGTTCTCGGTTTTAACTTTAGTTAAGTTTAATTTATCAGCTTTATAAATTATTAAACTACCTTTAGTTATATTTGTAAAGCTAAGATATACCAATCCACCAATAAAATAGGTATATGAACCATATAATTGATAAGTAATAGGCTTAATTTCTTTATTTGGTATAACTAAATTATAATCTTTTGTATCTAATTTACTTATTATAGCTTCATCACTAATTAAACCTGGGGTATCAATAAAACCTCGGTTATCTAAATAATAAGGAATTATAATTTCACTTAAAGTTGTTCCAGGAATTGGTGAGGTAGCTATTAAATCAGAACTTATAGTATTTGCTTTTTTTAAGATTGCATTTATAAAACTAGATTTACCAACACTTGCTAAACCTAATACACAAATATCTCTTTCTTTGCGATATATATTTAAATGTTCCATTAAATCATCTAAATAATAACCTTTTTTGGCTGATATTAAATAGATTCCAATGACCTTGAAGAATAGTTTTTCACATTGTTTAGAAACGAAATTGATGACGTTATTTAGATTTATTGATTTAGGTAATAAATCTAATTTATTAATTACTAAAACAACATCTTTATTTCTTAAACGATCTATTATCTCTTTATTAAAGGAAATTGGAAAAGAAAATATATCAATTAAATAGACAAATAAGTTTTTCTTTTTTAATTCGTATTCAATTACTTCTAAAAATTCTTTATTACTAGCAAAAACTTTAGGTGTTTCGTTATAATGCATTAAACGAAAACAGCGTTTGCAATAATCTTTAGATATATCTTCTACATAGCCTTCACTATTAACATTTTCATTTTGCATTAAGGCTCCACAGCCTAAACATTTTTTAACCATTAGATTCCTCACTATTATTAAATATAGATTTAGACTTCTTGTTAAATAAAATGGTAAACCATCTAACAATTAGAACCAAAAATATCTGTTAATAATTGATCGCCAATAAATAAAACAGTTTTATTGTCAGTGATATTAAAATATTCAATAGCTCTTTTAAAGCCAGATTTAAATGGCTTTTTAGCAAACTGAACATAAGGAATAGCAAATTCTAAGGCAAATTTTTTTACTCTTTCTTTATGTGAATTAGAAACAATCATAAGCTTAAAATCAGATTGTAATTTTTCTTTTAATTTTATTAATTCTTCATTTGGTAAGGTTTCATGATAAGGAATTAATGTATTATCTAAATCAAACATAATATATTTAATCCCCATATCTTTAAATTTATTATAATCAATGGTAAAAATAGATTTGTAATGATAATTAGGAATAAATTTTTTAAACATCATTAAAGATAAAAAAACAGGTTATGCCTGTTTTATTCAATCGCCAAAATTTTCACTTCTTGTGAACGGCCAGATTCGGCAGAGAACTCAATTACATCTCCTACCTTACCACCTAAAAGGGCTTTGCCTAATGGAGAAGTGTTAGAAATTTTACCATTAAAAGGATCAGCTTCAATAGTACCTACAACATCATATGTAAATTCTCTATTTAGCTTAGTATATAATATTTTAACTTTTTTACCAATTGAAACTTCATCGCTAGAAACACTTGATATAATAGTTGCATTTTTTAAAATAGTTTCAATTTCAAAAATACGACCTTCTATTCTTCTTTGTTCTTCTCTAGCTGCATCATAATCAGCATTTTCAGATAAGTCACCTTGCGCACGAGCTTCTTTTAATGCTTCAATATTAGCTGGTCTATCTACTGATTTTAAACGTTCTAATTCTTTTTCTAAATCTTCTTTACCTTGAGCAGTTAATTCAAATTTTTCTTCCATATTTACACCTCGTAATTTCGTTATAATTATACACTTTTTTTCAATTTTTGCAATTAAATATAATCTTTAACTATTTCTTTATTTATTTTTTTTAATTCTTGTTTGTTTTTAGAATAATACGGATCTACTTTAAGTAAGAGTTTTTTAAATTCTTTACTATGATTAAAATAATAAAAATGACATAATTCATGACAAAGAGTATGATATATAAGACTCTCATCATATTTAGCAATAAAGGATGATAATTCTATTTCTTTTGTTTTTTGATAAAAACGGCCTAAAAATGATTTACAATATTTATAATTATTAGATAAATAACAGCTTTTGATATTACAATCCGTAAATTTAGTAATCATATTGTTAAAAATATTATTAATATCTTTTTTAGAAAGTTCATTTTTATAAAGATTTCTAATATTCTTTTTAATATTATTTTCATTTGTATAATAGATATAAATAGTATCTTCGCTTATTAAATAACTATTTCTAGGACTTTTAACAAAAACTAAATTATATGGTTTACCCCATAAATGAAGTATTTGTTCTTTTAAAGAACTTTGATTACAACAATATTTTAAAATATAATCTTTATATTTTTCAATATATTTTTCAATCATCTTTAAAGTTAATTTTTTAGCCGCAGATATATAAAATTCTTGAGGTTTAAACCGAAAATTAATTCTCTTTAATTTAGGGTTATAAACAACCGTAATTTGTATATTTAATTCATCTGAGAAAAAGGTTGTCTTTGTCATAAAGCCCTCAACATATTATAAGGCGATAATTTAATATCGGTTTTAAAATATAATTTTTGTTTAGGATGACGCGCAACATCAATCATATTTCCATCTTCATCATAGAGTTGTTCTATTTTAATGTTAAAAGTTTTTTCTGGGGTAAAAACTTCAACAATATCACCACTTTTAAAATAGTTTCTTTGTTCAATATGACATATCATATTTTCTTCATCATAACTTAAAACTAAGCCGATGAAATTCTTAGTTGGAACCGATAAATTTAAATCATATAACTGTTCTTCAATTGTCGGATCATGTTCATAAAATCCAGTTCCTAAAAGCCGATTTTCAGCCTTATGTATCATGTTGTAATATACATTAAAATCTTTAATTACGCCATTTTTTAAATATTCATCTATTAAATGACGATAGGCGTTTGTTATAGATGCAACATAGTGTATACTCTTCATTCTTCCTTCTATTTTTAATGAATCGATATTGTTTTCTATTAAGCTTGGAATGAATTTTAATGCTTCTAAATCTTTAGCTGAAAAAGAAAAATAATCATCATCTTTATTTAATTTTTTAGCATTTTGATATAAGTTATAATTCCATCTACAACTATGTGCACAACCACCGCGATTAGCGTCGCGTAATGTCATATTATTTGATAACATACATCTTCCTGATAAGCTTGAACACATACCACCATGAATGAAAGTTTCTATTTCAATATCTGTATTCTTTTTGATTTCTATTATTTCAGCTAGGCTTAATTCACGACCTAATACAACTCTATCTGCCCCTAAAGTTTTAAAAAGTTTAACGCCTTCTTCATTCAATGTACTTAATTGGGTTGACATATGACAAGCTAAATTAGTTGTTGATTTAGCAAGTTTAAGCATGTATAGTGAACTTGTTATTATAGCATATACACCAGCTTGTTCTAATTCTTTTAAATATTCTTTTAATCCTTCTAGATCAATATTATGCATTACAATATTACATGTTACGTGAACTTTAGCATTGTGTTGATGCGCAAATTGACATGCTTCTTTTATATCAGCAAGTGTAAAATTTGAGGCTCTAGAACGTAGGGAGAATTCTTGTCCGCCAATAAAAACCGCATCCGCACCATAAAGGATGGCTATTTTTAGTTTTTCTAAATCTCCGGCAGGGGCTAATAATTCAATTTTTGGCATTTTCTATAGCCTCCTTTTGATATATTGTATCTTGATATGTAAAACCATCTGATATTGGAAGCTTCAAATTTGAGATATTATTTTGATAGATATTAGAAGTGATTTTATTATTTAAATATAAATAACCATTTTTTACTATTTCTAAATATTGCTTAAATTCTAATGTATTACTATCTAACAAAATATATTGAATATTCTTATTTTCTTTTATTAATTCAATATTATTAGAAAAATAAGAACGATATATATATGTACCATAATCTTCAAATATTGGTAAAACATCTGTTCTTTTTTCTTCTATTATCGTTAAATTTTCAAGATTTGTTTTAATATTTGCCTTTTGAAAATATAATGAAATTAATTTACGTTTTGAATTAAACATTAATCTACGACCAAAACCTAAATAAAACATTGGCATATTAAATTTTAAAATATCATTATATGGTATTTCTAAGCTTGGGGCTACTGCTAATAAGCCTAAGTTATAATAAGTTTTTGCATCTTCATAATTTGTAAGCATCGTAAAAGGATCATAGATGGTTTTATTTACTAAATTAAGATTAATTAAATAATTTAATATTCCTTGGTCAGTTATATAATAATAAATATCTAGATCTTTAGTTTTAGAAATTAAGGATTTATATTTTTCTAAATCTCTTTCTCTAATTAATATATCTAAACGTAAAATTACTTTTTTTTGAAATTTAATTAGTTCTAAAAAATCAGTAAAAGAAAAAGGATTTAAAAAATTAGGAATATAATCTTTTAAACCAACTAAATATGCATCAGTATATTTATTTAATTCTTGAGCTTGTTTTAAATCTTTAGGTGTAGTTAATACCATTAAAATCTAAACCTTCCTTTATTTTTTCCTTTTCCTTTTTTATACTTTTGACTAGGGGCTAATTGGCCCATATTTCCATTAGCCATTTGACTAGACATTTTCTTCTTTTCAGCATCTGACATATTATTTACTTTTTTCATTGCTTCTTTCATTTGATTTAATGAGTTACGAAGATTATTTACTTCTGTTAATGAACGTCCTGAACCTTTAGCTATTCTTTCCCGACGTTTAGCACTTTCATCAATTAACTTAGGATTTCTCCTTTCTTTTTCTGTCATTGATGAAATTATTGCCTCCATAAAATTAAAGGCTTTATCATCAACTTGACTCATAGCTTGTTTTATTTTACCAAGACCTGGTAAAAAGCCTAATAATTTTGAAATTGAGCCCATGCGTTTTATCATTTTAAATTGTTTTAAAAGGTCATTATAATTATAATTACCTTTTAACATTTTATCAGCCATAGCTTCAGCTTCTTCTTCATCGATGTTATCTTTAACTGTATCGATTAAAGATAAAACATCACCCATACCTAAAATTCTTTCAGCTATACGTTCAGGATAGAAAACTTCTAATTCATCAAGCTTTTCCCCTGTTGACATCAATTTAATTGGTAAACCTGTCATTTCTTTTAAAGAAAGTGCAGCACCACCACGTGCATCACCATCTAATTTTGTTAAAATAATACCTGATACGCCAACTTTATCATTAAACGCTAAACCAACATTACAAGCATCTTGACCACTCATCGCATCAACTGTTAATAATATTTCGTGCGGTCTAGCTATTTCTTTAATGTCTTTTAATTCATCCATTAATTCTTCATTAATTTGTAAACGACCAGCAGTATCAATAATTACAACATCAGCACCAACTTTAATTGCTTCCTTAATACCATCTTTACAAATTTTGCGGGGATTGGTTTTAACACCATCTTCATAAACAGGAACATTAATTTGTTTACCTAATGTAACTAATTGTTCAACAGCAGCAGGTCGATAAACGTCACAAGCAATCATAAATGGTGATTTTTTTAACTTTTTACGTAAATATAAACTTATCTTACCACATGCGGTTGTTTTACCTGTACCTTGTAAACCCACTAACATAATTACCGTTAAGCCATTTTTATTTAAATTTAGTTCACTTTGTTCACTACCTAAAATGTTTTTTAATTCTTCCCTAACGATATCAACAACCATTTGGCCAGGATTTAAGCCTTCTAATATTTTAGCACCTAAGGCTTTTTCTTTTACATCAGCTAAAAATTTTCTAACTACTTTAAAGTTTACATCCGCTTCAAGAAGAGATAACCGTACTTCTCTTAACATGTCATCTATATCAGATTCATGTAATTTACCTCTACCTGTTATTTTCTTCATTGCTTTTTGTAATCTTTCACTTAATGAATCAAAAGCCATGTTTTCACTCCTTTATAATATCGAGGATTTTATTTTTTAATCCTTCTTCTATATTTAAATCTTCTATTTTTTTGATTTTAGCATATAAAGCTAAGCTTTCTTCAAATTCTATAAGTTTATTTTCAGTATGCTTGATTTGATCAAAAATAGCATTCCTTGATAAATTATAAGTTTCAGCTATCTCAGCTAAAGATAAATCAAGAAAATAATAATCATAGAAATATTTTTTTTGTTTTTCAGTTAATAAATTTTGATAGATATCATATAAATCAGCTAAATATATATTTTTTTCTAATCCCATCTTATTCCTCAAAGAAATCGGCAAACAATCCATATAAATATTGTTCAATATCAAATATCATTAAATCATCTAGTTGTTCACCTAAACCAATAAATTTAATCGGAATGCCTAATTCATGTCTAATAGCTAAAACGATACCACCCTTACTAGTTCCATCTAATTTAGTTAAAATAATACCTGTAACATCAGTAACTTCTTTAAATGCTTTAGCCTGTAACATTCCGTTTTGCCCAGTAGTAGCATCAATAACTAGTAGTGTTTCACATAAAGAATCAGGAACTTTTTTATCAATTACCCTTTTCATTTTACCTAATTCTTGCATTAAATTAACTTTATTTTGTAAACGCCCTGCCGTGTCACATAATAAAATGTCGTAATTTTCGTTTAACGCTTTATCACACGCTTCATACATTACTGCTGAAGGGTCTGACATTGCCTCTTTAGTAACTATATCTACACCGATGCGTTTAGACCATTCTTTAAGTTGTTCAACTGCCCCAGCTCTAAATGTATCACCAGCCGCTAGTAAAACTTTTTTACCTTCTTTTTTTAATTTATATGCAATTTTAGCTATTGATGTTGTTTTACCAACTCCATTAACTCCCACAAATAAAATAACTGATAGACCATTTTTATTTAGTTTTATATTGGCATTAACAATTTCATTATTAGTATATAATTCAAACATTTTATCGATAATTAGTTCTTCTAAGACTTTAACATCACTAATCTTTTTATGATAAACTTCTTCTTTTAAAGATTCGATAAAGTCAAGAACAGTATCAACACCGATATCAGCCGAAATAAAAACTTCTTCTAATGAATCAAATAATTCATCATCTATTTTATTACGTTTTTCAACGATTTCCTTTATATTTTTTAAGGCACCTTCACGAGTTTTATGAAGTCCCATTTTATATTTTTTTGATTTTTCTTTATCTTTTTTAAAAAAACTAAAAAAGCCCATAAAAACAACTCCATTCAATATTTGATTATACCAAAAATATAGTTTTTTTTCAAACCAAAAATAAAATAGCAAAAGACTGAACTTTTGCTAATCTTTATCGCTATTTTGACAATTTTTATTTGAACATATTTCTTTGCCATCTTTATTTAATAAGATGCTACCACATATTGGGCAAACTTTATTTAATGGCTCATAATTATAAATGTTTTTACATTTTGGAAAATTATCACAAGCATAAAAAGCTTTACCTTTATTAAAACCTCTAGTAGCTATTTTTTTTACTAAATGGCCCTTTTTACAAACCGGACATATTACAGCTTGATAAGAATCTTTTTCTTCATCACAATGATTAGAACAATAAGTTGAACCATCTTCCCTTTCTAGCATAATAGCATTACAGTTAGGGCAAAATTCAGTTGTAGGTTTATCATTATAAATAGTTTTACATTTAGGATAATTTGAACAAGCATAGAATGCTTTACCTTTATTTCTGCCTGATGAGGCAATTTTCTTAACTAAATGGCCTTCATGACAATTAGGACAGATAATCTTAGTATCACTATCTTCATCTTGTTTTACATATTTACAATTAGGATAATTTGAACAGGCAACAAACTTACCAAATTTCGAGTTCCTTATGACTAGATCAGAACCACATAGAGGACATTTTTCACCAGTTTTTTCTGGTTCAATTTTTACCATATCCGAACTAGCCTTAGCAAAAACTTGACTAAATTTATTATAAAAATCAGTAAGTTCAACTAATTCATTCTTTTCCCCTTTAGCAATCAAATCAAGGTCTTCTTCCATATTAGCTGTATATGTAACATTAAATATGGTTGGAAAATATTTATCTAAGTTTTCACTTGTTAATAGACCTTGTTCAGTAGGATAAATTTTCTTATCTTTAATTTCAACATAATTTCGTTTAGTTAAGGTTTGCATAGTTTGAGCATAAGTTGAAGGTCTACCTATTCCTTTTTCTTCCATATCTTTAATCAAGGTTGCTTCTGTATAACGTGATTTTGGCTTAGTTTGATTATCAATAATTTTAATTTCAGTAGCATTATATAAAACATCATATTTAAAATCAGGCAATAGTTTATTTAAGTCATCTTCACTTTTACCACTTATAGCTAAATAACCATCAAATAGTAATCTTTGACCTGTAATTTGCCATAATGAATCAGTATTATTAAAAGTAGCTTTTAAACTCATAAAAGTAGCCGGGCTCATTAAACTGCTAACAGCACGATTATAAATTAAAGAATAAAGACGATATTCATCTGCCGTTAGATCATTTTTTATAGTAGTTGGTATATATGATACATAAGTTGGTCTAATCGCTTCATGAGCGTTTTGGGCTAGTTTTTGTTTTTTCTCTTTTCTTTTACCTAAATATTCATTACCATAGTTTTTCTTAATAAATTCACTACATTCACTAACAAACAAATCTGATAGATGAGTTGAATCTGTACGCATGTACGTAATTAAACCAACTAAACTACCATTAATGTTAATACCTTCATAAAGTCTTTGGGCAATAGACATAGTTTTAGTGGCAGAAAAACCAAGCTTAGTAGCGGCTTCTTGTTGTAATGTTGAAGTTGTAAAAGGTGGTTTAGATTCTCGCTTTGTTGGTTTTTCAACTAAGTCAGCTAAGGTAAAAGCACCTAAGCGAGGGAGTAAATCTTCTAATATTTTACGATCTAAAATACGTTTCTTTTTACCATTTACAGCAATTAGATCTAGTTTAAAATCTTTAAAAATAGCTTCAGCTTCATAATAATTTGTTGGAATAAAACTATTAATTTCTTTTTCTAAATCACAAACAAGCTTTAATGCCACTGATTGAACGCGTCCGGCCGATTTAGATTTGATTCGCGAATTTAAAAGCTTAGAAACTTTAAAGCCTATAATGCGATCTAAAATACGTCTTGTTTCTTGGCTTGCAACTAAATCAAGATCGATTTTACGCGGATTATTAAAAGCTTCAAGAACCGCTCTTTTAGTAACTTCATGAAATTCAATACGATTTAACTTGTTAATGTCTAGTTCTAAAACTTTAGCTAAATGATAGCTAATTGCCTCGCCTTCACGGTCGGGGTCGGTAGCAAGAAAAACGTTGTTGTTTAAACATTTTTTCTTTAATTCATTAACCAATTTTTTCTTATCGGGATCAATAATATAATTAGGTTTAAAACCATTTTCAACATCTACACCAAGTCCATCTTTACCAGATGTGGCAAGATCTGTGATATGTCCTTTAGAAGATAAAACCACAAAATCTTCTCCTAAGTAGTTCTCAATAGTTTTTGATTTAGTTGGAGATTCAACAATAACTATATTTTTCAATTAAATCAACTCTTTTCGGTATAAGTATATTAAAAATTTTATAGTTGTCAAGCAAAAAAGGGAAAAAATTCCCTTTAGTCAAAAATAGATAACTGCTTAATTTTTTGGAAAAATTTACTTACAGGATAAAATGTTTTCCTATGAATTGGACAAGGGCCCAATTTTTCTAAAGCTTGGACATGTCCCTTTGTACAATATCCTTTATGTTGCTTAAACCCGTAATTTGGATACTTAATATCCATCTTAGCCATATAATCATCACGAGTAACTTTAGCTATAATACTTGCCGCTCCTATACTTGCTGATAATAAATCACCATGAATTATTGAATCATGTGGTATGTCTAATTCCCTTAATGGCATCGCATCTATTAATGCATACTCTGGAGTTAATTTTAACTTTTTTATTGCCTCTAACATACCTAATTTAGTAGCTTTATATATATCAAGTTCATCAACTTGTTCAGGGCTTATAAATACAGTAGAAATTGCTAAAGCTTTTTTATGTATTATCTTAGCTAATTCTTCTCTTTTTTTAGGTGATAAACGCTTAGAATCATCTATTCCTTCTATGCGTTCTAATGGCGGTAAAATAACGGCAGCTACTACTAAAGGTCCAGCAATAGAGCCTCTACCTACTTCATCTACACCACAAATTAATTTATAACCTTCATCATAAAGCTCTTCTTCACGAGCGTATTTATTCATTTGGTCGTTCATAGCTTATTGCTCCTAACCTAGCATTTTTTACATCTTGCAAAATTAATTTATAAGTTTTAGTTAAATCAATTTCGCCACCTTTTTTTAGACATCCTCTTTTTTTACCTATTTCTAAAATAATTGTTTCAACATCATCTAATTCAGAAAGTTCATATCTTTGTTTTAAATTTTGTGGATAATTAGTTTTTAAATATTCAATTGCCTGATAAGCTAAATAATCTTCAGGTAATATTTCTTCCTTTATTGCTCCACATAGTGCTAAATTTATAGCTGTTATTTCATCTTTTAATTTAGGATATAAAATACCAGGTGTATCTAATATTAAATAATCTTTATCTACTCTTAACCAAGTGTTAGTATTCCTAGTTATTCCTGGTTTATTTCCTACATTTAAACTACTTTTACCAGCAAGTTTATTAATAAATGTTGATTTACCAACATTAGGTATACCAATAACAACTATTTTAATTTCTTTATTGATAATACCTTGTTTTTCTCTTTTTTCTAATACCGTTTTACTAGCTAATTTTATATAATTCTTAATTAAACTAATATTTTTATTATTAATCATATCAACATCTAAACAAAGATTACCATTTTTATTGAAATAATTAGTAAAATCTTTTGTTATTTTAGGATCTGCCATTAATGATTTTACTAAAATTATTAAGCGCGGTTTATTATTAATTAAACTAGAAAATAGAGGGTTAGCCGAAGAGAAAGGAATTCTAGCATCTCGTAATTCAATTATTAAATCAACAAGTTTAATTTTAGCTTCTAATTCGCGCCTAGCCTTTTTATCGGCATAATTATATCATATAATTACTTTTTATAAATAATTTTTATTTTATTTGAGTTATACAACTCTACTACTTCAACATAATTATTAACAATTTCTTTGGTTGGTTTTCTATAATGTTTATCATACTTACTATTTATATCACATAAAACCATATTTTCTAAAATATCTTTTCTAATTGATTTCAAAGTACACCCTGTTTTACGAAAAGATGATTTACACCAATAATAAAATATTCCTTTTGCCTTTCTTCTATAAAATCCACCATAACATTCACCGCATTTCAATTTCGATATTAAAAGCTCATCATCTTCTTGTACTATAGGAGAATAATTTAATATGTTTTGTACTGTTTCAAAAGTTTTCTTATCTATTATTGGCTCATGATAATTTTTGCAGATTTTCCAGTTCTTTGAATCAGTTTTAACCATCTTTGGTAGTTTTCTATTTGCTTTACAATTCTTTCCTTGAATTAGCGTTCCAATATAAGTAGGATTTTTTAGTATTTCACTTATAATTTTATTATTCCACTTATCTGCTTTAATCGTTTTGCTACTTGTTACTCTTGTAACTTCACTTTTATATTTTGAAGGAGTAAGTATATTTTCTGAATTTAATATATCAACTATTTCGTTTTTACTTTTACAATGTAAGGCCATTTCAAATATTCTTTTTACTATATTAGCTGCATATTCATCTACAATAAATTTATGACAATCATTTGGATCTTTTAAATATCCATACGGAGCAGATACCCCAATAAAATCTCCTCTACTTTGTTGCAAATGTTTTACGGTCTTAACTTTTTTAGAAATATCAATAGAATACTGCTCATAAATTAAAGCATATAATGAAAAATCTAGCTCATCAGTATAATTGGGATTTGTTTTACTATCTAAATTGTCATTAATAGATATGAATCTAATATTATATTCAGGAAATGTTTCTCCTAAATATATTTTCATCCATCCCATATTTCTTCCGAATCTTGATAAATCTTTAACAATTACACAATTTATTTTATTATTAACTATATCAAGACACATTTTCACAAAGGCTGGTCTATCAAAATTAGTTCCAGTATAACCATTATCAATATAATAATCTACTAGGTCAAGCTCATCTTTCGTATCTATATACTTTTTAATTATATTCTTTTGATTATTAATACTATCAGATTCAGTATAATTGTAGTCTTTTGATAACCTTATATAAGCTGCTACTTTTTACATGGACATATAATTCACTCCTTAAAATATTATACCATAAAAAAACAAGATTTCTCTTGTTCGTTTATATATGCTCTATTCAAAAGAATTAAAGCTTTTTTCATTTTCTTCTTTTTCTTTTCTTAAAGAATAGTCTATTCTTTTCAATATTATGTTATACTGCATTTCCCCTATTTCAGCAATCACTTGATTATCATTATTTTTCATTTCTACAAACAAGTTAACCCTTTTCTTAAGTACTATTGAATACTCTTCTGACCATGAATTAGGATATACTTGTGAAATAATATTTTTCATTATTAATTCATTATCAAAATATTTACTTATAACATAATTCCCCAATTTAGTCCATGTGTAACACTCTTTTTCATTATCATAATAATAAGGTTCCATTAAATATGATATTTCTTCTATCTTTCCGGTTTCTTGAATCCATTCTATAACAATGTCATCGTCTATAAAGCTAATAATATTATTATTTAAATTATGACTTTTTCTAAAAAAACTACGTTTTTCCCATTTTGGTTCACCATCAAAACTAACAAAGATACTTAAAAAAGTTTTGGGATATAGCTTAATTAATGGCACTAAAATCTTTTCAAATTTATAAAACGATAGCCATTTTACTTGCAATAATAAATTTATTTTATTAAAAATCAACTTAGCTTCTTCTTCTCCTGATTGTACTGAAAATGAGTGGTTTATTAAGTTGGAAATGACATATTCATCATGAATATGATTGCTATCGTTCAATTTGCTATAGTCGATATTTGCTATTTTTCTTCTAATATATGCTTTCAGATCATCATCAATTTTTTTACTTTCACAAATCCTAAATAAAGCAGAAAGTACACTCGATTGAATAATATAAGTATTGGGTAAACATTCAAAGAAATCAATAATACATTTTGAGGGTAACTCTGTAATATACCAATCCATTCTACACAAATCATTTTCATCTATTATACCTGATTTTATAACCTTTTTTAATCTAAAAACATCTTTTTCACTTAATTTATATGACATTTGTAATGCACAAAAATATTTATTATATCTTATGTCTTTAGACAACTCATCAAGCATAGTTGAACAAGCCTCTCTATTTTCTTCATGAAACAAAGCAATCACTGTGTGTAACATTTCTTTCACAATTTTTTTGTTATTATCACTAATTAACTCTAACAACATATATATTAAGTCTTCTTTTGAAGAATAATCAGCACATATCCCCTTAACTAAAAAATGAATTCTATATAAATTACAAGTATCATCCAATAGCATAAGATATTCTTTAATATGGTGAACATCTTGTGCTATTTCTCTTCCTAAGTTAAAAACGATATTATCTATACTTTAATAATCATCAGTAGTATCATCTTATTCTAAATAAATTTTTTTGCCTTTACATAAGAATGTATCTATCTTATCAGAAATAGTAACTGGTTTAACTTTATTAATCAACAAATTCATACAATGCATCATATCTTCTGGTACTTTATCAGAATCAAAGTGTTTTATAGTAAGTAATGAAATCCAAATTCTTGGCCAACTACATATAGTCAAATTTTCTTCAACAATTTCTT
>CASEZJ010000033.1 GCA_949292525.1 uncultured bacterium
TCTATCATTTTAAAAAGCTCCTTTCTGTTATTAAGAATTGACCATTCTAATTGTAGCAAAAAGGAGCTTTTAATATAATACTAAGAATTTAATATACTTAAAAAAGGATTAAATTTAGAGTGAGTTTAAATTTAATCCTTTTTTATTATTTTAAATAATAGTATCATTGTAAAAAAAAATATTGTATAATTTAACAAAAGGTAGGTTATAGTCATGCTAAAAGAATATAAAATTAAAAAATATATGATATTTTCAAGTATAATTTATATCATAATTTCAGCAATTAGTTTAATTTCACCATATATTATGGGGATAATAGTTGATGATTTTATACCAAACAGAAACTTAAATGGCTTAATTATTGGTATAATATTATTTATATTATTACCATTTATTAGCGTTGGTTTAAATTTGTTTTATAACTATATAATGATTAAATTAGTAAGAAACAAAGGAAATGATTTAAGTATTGATGTTATGAGTAAACTAATTTATCAGGATTATACTTATTTCGATAAAGAAAATTCTTTAGAATTGTTGTCATATGTATCTAAGGAAATAGTTGGTTATTTAAATTTTTACGTTATATCTTTACCAAGATATTATATAGATATTTTAATGAGTCTTGTTACATTAGTTTTAATGACAACTATTAATCCGATATTAGGTTGTGTTCAAATATTATATTTACCTTTAATTTTATTGCCAATGCAAAAAATAATGAAAAGTACAGAAAATGAGATTAATATAGTTGTGGAAAATAATGCTAAAATGTCTCAAGTAAAAGGTGACATTTTTAAAGCTATAGAATTTATTAAAACTGCACGTTTAGAAGAAAAGAAATTAACAGAAATAAAACAAGCTAACACTAAAATAAATCAAGTTTGGGGTAAAGTTGCAGCTTTAGACACACTTACAGGGATTTGGTCAAGTGGATTTATGACACTCTTGTTTACGGGTGTTACTTTTGGCTTAGGGGCATATTTTATTTTTGCTGATTCGTTTGCGTTTACGTTAGGTTCATTAGTTACAATAATGAGTTATGTTAGTACATATTATGCAAAAGTTAATGTGGTTTTAAATACTAAGGTTAATAAGAAAAAAGAAGATGCTAATTTTAAAGAGGTTATGTCTTACTTAAAATTAAAAGATGAAAGAGAAGATAATAATAATCTTTCTGATTTTGAATTTAAAGATAATATTATATTTAATAATTTAACATTTAGTTATGATAATGAGAAAATTATATTAGACAATTTAAATTTAGAGATTAAATATAATAAATGGACTAGTATTATAGGTGAAACTGGTAGTGGTAAATCTACATTGTTTGACTTAATATTAAAATTGTATTTAGTAAAAGAAAATGAAATATTAGTAGATGGAAAAGATATATTAAAAATAAATGCCTTTAGTATTAGAGAAAAGATAACTAAAGTCAGTCAAAACATTTATTTATTTCCAGGAACTATTTTAGATAATATGAAGTTAATTAAATCAGAATTAACAGATGATGAAATTAATGATGTATTAGAAATTGCTTGTTTACGAGACTTTATCAATAGTTTACCTAATGGTTTAAACACCGATATTGGTGAAATGGGAAAATTAATGAGTGGTGGTGAAAAGCAAAGACTAGGTTTAGCTATGGGACTTTTAAGGGATTGTAAAGTTTTATTGTTAGATGAAGTCACATCTAATCTAGATAGTCAAACCACATTAAAGTTAGAAGCAAATTTAAAACAATTAATAGTTAAGGGTTATACTATAGTTTCAATAAGTCATAATAAAGAATTTTTAGCTGCTAGTGATGTGATTTATGAAATAAAAGCTAAACAAGCAGTTAAAATAGCATAATTATTTAATTGTAAATATAAAGTAAAGAGGCTTTCTTAGAGATTTAGATTATATTTCTTAAGAAAGCCTTAATATTTTTACATTTTTATTTTAAAATCATTAATTTTTTAAAATAAAAATGTTATAATATAACGACTATGAGCTTTAGAGGTGTAGTATTTGCATAAAATATTAGTATTGGTTAATAATAAAAGTGATTTCAAGTTTAAACAAGCATGTAATTTAAAAGATTATCAAGTTACATTTTTAGATCTAGATAGTAATCTTTTAAAGAACAATTTAGCTAAAATTAGGACAGATATTTTAATTTTAAATAAAGAATATTTAGGTAATATGACTAATTTATTAGCTTTATTAGTTGCTAATAAAAACATGTTGGTTGTTTATATTTCTAAAAGTTTAGAATATGGCCAATTATATAGCATTATAAATGAGCCTAATTTTATATTATTAGAGGAAAAAAACATTTCAGGATTAGATGATGTTTTACGGTATGCGATTAAAACATATGATTATTTAATCAATCTAGAGAAAAAAATAGTGCGATTAGAAGAAGAAATTAAAACTAATGATTTAGTAAGACAGGCTAAATTAAAACTTATGCATGATAAAAAATTAACTGAAGATGAAGCTTATAAATATATTATAAATTTAGCAATGCAAAAAAGAATGAAAAAAAGCGAATTAGCCAAGTTGATTATAGGAGGTCTGATTTTATGATTGCTAAAACAAGGGCAATAAGAGATGTATTAAATATGACTACATCTTTGCCAACAATTCATTTTACTAATCCAAAACGGGTTTATGTATCTATTACTAATGCGCGTTGTAAAACGGCAGAGGTATATGTAAAACCGGGAGATAAGGTAAAGATTGGAACAATAATTGGTAAAAGAAATGGTGGATTTTTTGAACAAAATATGCACTCTACAGTTAGTGGTACAGTTTTGGGGACTGTTAAAAAATGGCACCGTACCGGTAAAATGATTGATTTCATTGAAATCGAAAATGATTTTAAAGATGAATATGAAACAGGAGTTAATGTTGAAAGAACTGATGAAGAGGTAAATTCGTTTACTAGAGAAGATATAATTGAATGTGTTAAACAAAATTCAGTTATTGGTTTAGGTGGTTCTACTTTCCCTAGTTATGTTAAACTAGAGTCATGTAAAGAAGTAGATACTTTAATTATTAATGGGGTTGAATGTGAACCTTATTTAACAACTGATCATAGAATATTACTTGAATATCCTAATAAAGTAATGGAAGGAATTGGCTATTTACTTAAAGCAACAGGGGCTAAAAAAGCTTATTTATGTTTTAAGAAAAAATATGATGATTTATTCCAGGTTTTAACTGCAGTTAGAAAAAGACATATGGATTTACCTATTGAGATTAAAAAGGTTGAAAACTTTTATCCTCAAGGTTGGGAAGTAGCATTAATAAAAACTGTTACTGGTAAAACTATTCCACATGGAGAATTACCAAGCAATCATGGTGTTATAGTGTTTAATGCTTCAACTGCACTAGGTATTTATAGAGCGGTTAGACTTAATATGCCAGTTATAGAACGTAACTTTACGTTAACTGGGGATGGAATTAATTATCCATCAAATATTAGAATGCGTATTGGTACCCCACTTCAAGATCTATTAGAAATTTGTGGTGGTTATGTTGATGATAAAGATAAAGTTATCATCATGGGTGGACCAATGATGGGAGCATGTTTATTAAGAGATGATGCAGTATGTAGTATGTCTTGTACATCAGCTATAATTTTACAAGCTAAGGAATATAAAGAAGAACCTTGTATACGTTGTGCATCTTGTGTATATTCATGTCCATGTGGTTTACAACCGGTTCTAATTATGAAGGCATATAAGACCAAAGATGTTGACGCATTAAAGAAATTAAATGTTAAAACTTGCATCGAATGTGGTATGTGTGGTTATACATGTACTTCAAAAATTAATTTGACAGAATATATGCGTCAAGCAAAAAGACTTGTGAAGTAAGGTGAATAAAAATGATATTTAAAAGAGAAACTAGTCCTTTTATTAGAAAGCAAGTTTCTGTTAAAAGAATGATGTTAGATGTTATTATAGCTCTAATACCTATTACATTATTTGCGATGATTCAAAATGGTTGGAATGGTGTATATGTTATATTAACAGCTATTATTACAATGCTTTTAACGGAATTTGTAGCTGTAGCTTTAATTAAATGGCCTGATGGCATGCCAAGAAAAGAATTATTTACAAAAGCAGGATTTAAGAAAATAGTAGAACAATTTAATATCAATAATATTTATTGTCCTTTAATTTCAGCTTTAATCTTTTCTTTATTATTACCTGCTGCTACACCAGTATATGTAGTAATAGTAGGTGCAATCGTTGGTATTTTATTTGGTAAATTAGTATATGGTCCTTATGGCAGTAATATTTTTAATCCGGCTGCTTTAGGTTTTGTCTTTGTATTACTATGTTTTAGTAGTCAATTAGATGCAGCTAGAGATGTGGCTGCTAGCGTAGTTAGACCAGATGTGGTGGTTGATGGTGTTATTGCTGGTGGTACTCCTTTAACCCAAATTAGTGGTAATTTAGCTAATTTTGGTAATGCATTACAAACATATAGTTTATCTGATCTTTTTGTTGGTAATGTTCCTGGTGCTATGGGTGAAGTTTGTTCAGTTTTAATAATTGTAGCATTTATTTATTTAACTATTAGAAGAGCTATTGATGTAAGGGCTACATTAGGTATGATTTTAGGCTTTGGTTTAGTAGCTTTAAGTGTTGGTATTACACTTTATTGTATAAATGGAACTAATGTAGGTGAGTTCTTATTATATCAATTACTTGCAGGTGGTTTATTATTTGGAGCAGTATTTATGATAACTGATCCTGTTACTAGTCCTGTTACTAAATTTGGTAGATTATTTTATGGTGTATTTGCTGGTTTAATGGTAGCTTTAATTAGATATATTGGGGCTTATCCTGAAGGTACAGCTTTTGCTATATTATTAGCTAATATCATAGCTTCAGCTTTAGATTATTTTATGCAAGGCAAGAAAAACACTTATTCTTGGATTCAACTTACTGTTACATTTGTGGTAATAGTTTGTGTATGTTTAATAGTTTGTTTCACAGTAGCAGGTAGAACACCTCTTCCTGAAACAAATATGATTTTAGGAGGTTTCCTAAAATGAAAAAATATTTAAAAATTACATTAATTTTATTTTCAATTTGTTTAGTATGTGCCCTAGCTACAGCGGGAGTTAATTTATTTACAGCTCCTAAAATAGCTGAATATCAAGAAGAACAAAAAATGGCAGCATATATGGAATTATTTGAAGGTATGTCTGCTAGTAATTCTGAATTTATAACTGAAGGTTTTAATTCAAGTTATGTAAAAGAAAAAGTAATAGTAAAAGATGAAACTGGCAATAGCTTAGGCTATGGTATGCAAGTTTCAGGTAAAAACTCTTATGGTACTATTACTTTAGTGGTTGCCTTAGATAACGAAGGTAATTTAAAAAGTATTAAATGTACTGAAAATGGTCAAACTGGTGGCCGAAACACAATGATTAATGAGTATTTAACTCAATTTAGTTCAGGTATGACTGCAACAGATGTAGCAAACCAACCTGTTTATTCAGGTGCTACATATGGTTCTAATTTAGTGAAAAGCTTACTTGCTGCAGCGTTTAGTGAAGCAGGTATCATGTCACCAATCCAAGAAAAATTAGTTGGTATCTTTGGTGATAGTGTTGATATGGGCAATACAACAGAAGATACATCATTTATCTATGCTCAACAAATTACACTTGGTTATGAAGTAAAAGATGGTAATAATAATGTTTTAGGTTATTATTATGAAGTTAATGTTACTAACAGATTTGGTAATATAAATGTTGGGGTAGCTTTAAATAAAGATTATACATTAAAACAAGTTAATCAAATTGAAGTTGTTCAAAAGCCTTATGGTGAAAATGATACAACTACAATTGCTAAAGATTTCTTAAACGGTATGCAAGCTGGTTCAAATTATGATGCTATTAATGGCCTTGCTACAACTACAGGTGCTACAATTTCTACAACTAGTGCTAAAGTAGCTATATTAGTAGCTATTAAAGAAGCTCAAAATCAATTCGATGAAAGCTTAGCTTTAAGAATTATGTTCTATAATTATGCTTCAGTTACTGATATTACAGAAGGTAAGTTAGATACAGTTGATAAGTATCAAAATGTATTAAAGGCTGATGAGTCTTCTATTGGTAAAGCAGTTACAGTAACTGAATCTAATACTTATGGTGATATCAAACTATATGTTGGTCTTGATAGTAAGAACCAATTAGCTGGTATCTTTATTGTAGAAGCTAGTCAAACTGCTGGTAGAAATTATCACTTATCACAATATATGAAGGATTTCTCAAGTGGTATGACAGGTGAAGAAGCAATAGCTGTTGATAATTATGCTGGTGCAACTTTCGCATCTCAAACTGCAAAGAATATTCTTGCTACAGTCTTTGAACAAGTTACAGGCGAAAGACCTACTTTAGGTTATGATTCTTATTATGAATCTATCTTTACAGGTGTAAGTTTAGCTAATAGTAAGGAATATAACATTGAAGGTTTAGATTCTCAATTTGTAGAAGGTAAAGAATTGTATGATGCTAATAATAATTTATTAGGTTATGCTTTTGTTTTAACAAGCAATGCTAATGAATTCGGCGGTACTTTAACATTAATGGTTGGTGTTCAAATTAGTGGTAAATTAGAAAAAGTTATTATGATAGCTAATAATCAAACTGATGGTTATGATAGTTTATTAGATGGTTATGAAGATAACTTTACAGCTGGTATGTCTCCTTCTGATGTTGAAGGTGTTGCTAGTGCAACTCCACAAAGTCCTGGTTCAGCTCAATTTAAGGAATTAGTAGTTTTAGCTCTTAAAGTTATTGCGGCTTATGATGATTACTATGTAGAAGCATTTGGTGAAGATGCAACATTTGAAGAAATAAGTTCTTTAAATAGAACAGAAATTATCCAAGGTATTAAAGCTTTAAATGGTGAAACAGTTTTAGGTTATGCTTATATCATTCGTTTAGAAAATGCGTATGGCTATAATGTTATGTGTGTAGCATTAAATAGTGATGGTACTTATAAGAAGTTAATTGATGTTGAAAATAATCATGCTGATTTAACAGAAATTTCTACAGTCTTTAAAGCTGGTAGTGACATGACAGAGATTATAGCTCAAGGAAATTCTGAAGACGCTATTGAAATTGGTGCTTCTTATACATCTGAAATTGCTACTTTAGGTATTAAGATAGCTATGGATGCTTATGGCAATACTTTAACTGAAAGTATTTCTGATGAGTTATATATTAAACAATTATTTAATAACGCAGTTATGAGAAAAACAAATCAAATAGCTATAACAAATACAGCTATTACAAAAGCTTATAAGGTAATTGGTTCAGCTAATTATCAAGATGATCAAGTTTTAGGTTATGTTTATTTCTTAACTGTTGAAAATGAAGATGTATTAATGAGTTTAATTGTAGGTGTTAGTGCTGAAGGTAATTATATTGGCTCAATAATGACAAAATATGAAACAAAAGGTCAAACTAATATAAGTGGTTCATTTGCAGATACACTGCAAGGTAGAGTTGAAACTTATTTAAATGATTTAATAGGTTACAATGATAGTGACATTAGAGTTGCTCCATATTTTGAAGCCGGTTCTTATGCATCAAAACTTGTAAAATATGCATTAAGATTGTGTATAGCTGAAAGCAAAAACAAAGTATATGCTAAACCTGATTTATATAGCGACAACCAAATATATATTGATGCTTTAGGCGATGTAGATTTAACTAGTGCTACTAGACTTCCTGAAGGAGAAAATGAATTCTTATATCCTGAAACAATATCTGGTATTAAATTAGCTGATGAAAGTCAAGCATACATTGTTAAAGGTATGGATGTATATTCACGTAATTATATTTTAGTTCATATAGCTAAGGATGGTTCATTGATTAGCATTTATGATGTTGAAAATAACCATGCCTCTATTTCTGGTGTATTAGATTTCTTTGATACTGGTATGACAGAAGAAGATGTTAATAAGATTGATTATAATCCTACTAATGATCCACAAGCACATTCATCTTATACCGTTGAAATGACAAGACTTGCTATTTTAATAGCTATGCAAGAATTTAATTCAACTGCTTCTAATACAGTTAATTATGAATTAGCTGTTAAAGATTTATATCCATTTGCAATTTATACTAGAGGCATAGATTTGTTAGATAGCGTAGTTGATACTGAAATAGAATTTGCTATGGAAGTTAAAGGCGTTTCTAATTTTGTGGCTGGTCAAACTTTAGGTTATGCATTTGCAAGAAATAATGTTATGGTTGCTATGAGTACTTATGGTTTATATCAAGGATATGTAGCTTTAGGTGAAATATCTAGTGAAGAAAAAGCCTTCTATGATAGTGTTAAAGCAAACATGACTAAACAAGAAATTTTACAATTAACTGGTTCTGAAGAAGCTAAAAATAATATGGTTGCAATTATAAATGAAACATTTAATTTTGCTAAGTTAACAGATTATGATGAAAACATATCTCAAATTTATTCTAATTATTCAAAAGCTGATTCAGTAGTTTTAGATATAATTAATTCTAATGATGTATTAACTTCAGTTAATGTTAAAGATAGTGCTGGTAGTGATTTAGGTTATGCGTATGTAGTATATTTAACAAATATTTATGGTCCTGGCGATGGTAGTTTAGGATATAATAGAATATTAGTTAGTCTTAATGCTGATGGTACATTTAACAAAGTATTTGATCTTGGCAATAATCACTCAAATGTTGATAGTTGGACAAGTTCTAATCCAAATGTATTCGTATCAGGCATGACAGCTGAACAAATCACAAATATTAAATATGATGCAGTTGCTGGTGCATCATATACAATCGAAACTATTAAATTAGCTATAATGATTGCTATGAACGAACATGGCCAAACAAATAATAGCACATATGAAGCTGCGGCAAGAAAAGTATTCCCGGGTATAGTTGCAGGTAGATCTGAAGTATTAGCTAATTTACCTGAAGGCATAGATTTTGGTTATCGTGTTGTTGGTGCTACTGGGCCATTTGATGGAAACCCTACAAGCGATTTAGGTTATTTCTTTGTTGTAAGTGGTGAACATAAACGAGGAGATTTAACTTTAGGTATTGGAATTGATACTGAAGGTAAATTAGTAGGTATTAATATTATTAAAAATGGTCAGACAGCAAGTTGGCCACAAAAGATTGCCGATTATGTTGCAAGCTTTACTAGTGGTATGACAGCTAGTGATGTAGCTAATAAAGATACAGTAGCTGGTGCTACTCTTGGTACACAACTAGTTAAAGATTTACTTGCTAAAGCATTTAGTGCTTATGATACTCTAAAAGGAGGTAATAACTAATGGAAAAGGTTAATCAAAAGAAGAACTTTTTAAAAGGTATAATAGTTGAAAACCCAGTCCTTGTTGGTTTACTTGGTTGTTGTCCTACACTTGCTACTACGACATCAATTGAATCAGCAATAGGTATGGCATTATTATTCTTGTTAGTTTTGATGGGTTCAAATGTATTAATTTCATTACTTAGAAAAGTAATTCCTGCAGAAGTTAAAATACCTGCTTATATAGTTATTATTGCTACATTTGTTACAATAGTTAAAATGCTTTGTGAAGCATTTTTACCAGAATTATATTCCACACTTGGAGTATTTATCTCTTTAATTGTTGTTAACTGTATTATTCTTGGTCGTGCAGAAGCATATGCAAGCAAAAACGGTCCGTTATCTAGTTTAGTAGATGCACTTGGAATGTCTGTTGGTTTTGCTTTAGCATTATTAATTATGGCAGTCATTAGAGAATTCTTAGGAACAGGTGGATTTACTTTTGGTAAAATATTTACATTTATACCATTAGTAGAATGGACACCGCTTAAAACTTATGCTATTCCAATGCTAATTCAATCTCCAGGTGGTTTCTTAACCTTAGCTTGTGTTTTAGCAGTTATTCAATATCATAAAAATCATAAAGCAGAAAAAGAAATAAGAGCTGAAAAAGCTAGAATAGAAGAATTGAAAAAAGCTAAATTAGCAAAAATGGCTGAAGCAGCTAAAACAGAAACAAAAACTGTAAAGGAGGCGGCATAATATGTTTTTAGCGTTTATCTTAGGTATTGTTAATGCAATGCTAATTAATAACGTTACTCTATCGCGTTTCTATGGTATTTGCCCATTCCTTGGTGTTTCTAAAAAACCTTCATCTGCAATAGGCATGGGTGCTGCAGTAGTATTCGTTATAGTTATAGCAGCGGCAGTATGTTGGCCTATTTATAACTTTATATTAGTTCCTGCTAATATTGCCTTTATGGATACTTTAGTTTATATTTTAGTAATCGCTTCATTAGTACAACTTGTTGAAATGATTATTAAAAAATATAGTCCTGGTTTATATAGTGCCCTTGGTGTTTATTTACCATTAATTACTACAAACTGTGCTGTACTTGGTGTAGCTACAGAAAATAGTAGTATGGGTTATAATTTCCTTGATTCAATGGGCAATGCTCTTGGTACATCTATCGGTTTTGCTTTAGTAATATTCTTATTTTCTACAATTAGAATAAGAATGGAATCTTCAAATATTCCTAAAGCGTTTAAAGGAATCCCAATTGCTTTAATTACAGCTTTCATAATGGCCCTTGCATTTATGGGCATTAGTGGAATGATTCAATAATGTGGCCTTTAATATTAGGTATAGGAGTTATAGTTTTATTAATAGCAATTTTCTTCATTAGTTATGTTATTAATAAAAAAACTCCCGTACCACCTGAATGTAAGGATATATCTGATAGTTTAAAATGTGAATCATGTACAGAAATAACATGTGCTTTAAATAAAATACATGATGAAATAAAAAAGGAAGGTAAATAATATGGATGCATTAACAATATTATGGGCTGTTCTAATATTAGCTGGCCTTGGAGCTTTATTCGGCTTTGGCTTAGCTGTAGCTGCTAAAATATTTTATGTTAAAGAAGATACAAGAGTAACCGATATCACAGCTATTTTACCTAACGCAAATTGCGGTGCTTGTGGTTATCCTGGTTGTAATGGTTATGCAACAGCTATAGTTAAAGGTGAAGCATCTAGTGTAGAATTATGTAAGCCAGGTGCTAAAGCCGGAGTAGCAGCTAAAATTAAAGCTTATTTAGCTGAACACCCTGCAGATAATGATAAAAAATATTAAAAATAAAACGTCTATTCGGTAAAACGAATAGGCGTCAGACTGTTGACAAAACTAAAATTGTTAACAGTCTTTTTTGTTTTTAAGAACCAAACTTATATTTATCAACACTTATATGTGGAAAACTAATTCTGGC
>CASEZJ010000034.1 GCA_949292525.1 uncultured bacterium
AAAAAAATTTAAAGGCACAAAAATTAACAACATTATAAATTTAAAAAAACGTGGCAGCTACCACGTTTTTTTAAATAAACTGTCGAAAACGGGATTTTACAATATATTTACACTTAGCGCAAGACAAAATTAAAAAGCTCTAAATTCCTAGAGCCTCTTTTGCTAATTTATCAGCTAATTCATTATATTTTTCACCAGTGTGGCTTTTAATCTTTACAAATTTTACATTCATTTTACATTTAATGTTTTTAACAAATTCAACATATAATTTTGCTATATCACTTTTAGCTTGCCATTCTAAATTATACCATTTTTCAATACCCATATAATCATAACAAAGCGTTATATCATAAATTTGGTTTTTATAACAATAATTTAAAACATAACCAGCACCTTTAATTTCACCAGCTACATTATGGTGTTTAGAAAACTCATCAGCAGGATAAGCTTTTTTAAAATGCAACTCTTTCCCCTCAACTAATAATACCCCACCAAACGAATAATTACCAGTTTTTGCATCATAACTTCCATCGATATATGCGATATTTTCTAGATTTTGTTTTTGATTAGAATTTATAAAATCAACCGCATCATCATGGTTTTCAAAAGACTTATAAATGGCTCCACTAAAGCCTAATACTTCGTTTTGACATTCTTCCCAACTTGTATAAATGCCTGGATTTTTACCTTTTTTTACTGCGTAGTACTTCATAAGCTTCCTAAAATTTCTAAAGTTATCTTACAAGATCTTTTTGCCATTTCAGCTTCGAATTTCGTATAGTTTTCGATTTGACTTTCTTGACCAACTATATCAGAAATGTACCGAATGACTAAAAAAGGTATATCAAAATGCTTTGCCGCATGGGCAATAGCAGTACTTTCCATTTCAAAACAAAAGATTTCATCTTCAGGTAACTTTGGCATTGCAGTTACAAATTTATCACTAGTTAAAGTACATGATATATGCCAATTATATTTGGTTATCACAAGTTTAGCTTTATTTAGAAGATTATTATCAGTTTGAAAATAATATTTTTCCCCTGGAACTTGACCAAACTTATAACCAAATGTTGTAGCGTCTACATCACCATAAAATAATTTGTCTATTAAACATACATCACCTGTTTTTAATGGTGCCATTCCACCTGCTATACCAGTTGAAATAATTAAATCAACCTTATATTCTAAAGCTAAAACAGCAGTGGCGATTGCAGCATTTACTTTACCAACTCCAGATTTAACAATAACTATTATATGTTGTCCATACTTTAATTCATAAAATCTATTTTTTGCTATATCTTTTGCTTTGATAAGTTCACATGAGGCAATTATATCATTTACTTCTTCTGGCATTGCACCAATTATCCCAATTACCATTACTTATCACTCCTTATAATTTCATTAATTCGACTTAAAATTAAATCTAAAGCCACTTCATGAGAATGATCATTAGGAATGATAATATTGGCATATCTTTTAGTAGGATTAACATATGCTTCATGACTTGGTTTAACCGTATCTAAATATTGTTTAATCACAAATTTAGCTGTTCTACCCCGTTCAATCGTATCTCTTTCTAATCTTCTAATGAATCTTAGGTCATCATCACATTCAACATAAATTTTAATATTAGCCAAGTCTCTTATTTTTTTAGAATATAAGGCTAAAATACCTTCTAAAATAATTACCTTTTTAGGCTCAATCATAATATATTCATTTTCCTTACGATTATGATAGACAAAATCATAGACAGGCTCATTAATACTTTTTCCATTAAGTAATTCCTTTAATTGTATATATAATAGATTTAAATCAAATGAATCAGGGTGATCATAATTTGTCTTCATTCTTTCTTCCATAGATAATTCGGTTTGATCTTTATAATAATTATCCATGCAAATAATCCCAACTTCTTTTGTATCTAATTTGTCCATAAGATGTTTTACTACTGTACTTTTACCACTAGCACTACCGCCAGCTACTATAATTAAAATACTATCCATTATTCTTACCTCGGTATTCTTATCTTTAAAATTAAATTATCACTTTTTGATTTGCCTACTAACTGACCTACAATCAATCTGCCTTTACCACGAACACTTAAAACATCATTTTCTTTTATAATTTTAGTTGTATTTGTAACAATTAGATGGTTAACTTTAACTAAACCAGCTTCTACTATCTCTTTAGCTTTTTTTCTACCTAAATTATAACTATTAGCTAAGACATTATCTAAACGCATGCTTGGTAAAAAAACAATTCGTTCAGCATATTCTATCTCATAGTTAAGCTTTTCAAAGTATTGTTCGATTTCAACTTTAGCTTTACCTATATAATGCAGATTATCAATTATAAATTCTTTCATATTAGAGACTGCAAAAAAATAATAATCATCAGATACTTTAATTATATCTCCAATTACTTCTCTTTTTAGACCAAGAGCTAATATGCTACCTAGAATTTGTCGGTGACTAATTGTATCAGTTTTATTATTATAATTTATTTTTAAAGTTATGATGTTAAAGTCAGGACTACTTACTGTATTTATACTTATTAAAGCCCGTTTATATTCAGCATTTTCATATCCGCCATAAAAATAGACTTGTACGTCATCCTTTTTTTTAAAACAATGTTTAATAATTTCTTGTTGTTCAATTGTATAAAAAGGTAATAAAACATCATGCTTATATGCATCGAGTTTTAATGTATAAATCCGATTTTTAAATGCTTCTAAAGTATCCATATTAACCTCATTATCATTTTTTCTTTCTTGTAAATTATAATAAATTGTTCTAAAAATTACAAGCACAAATAAAGCACCTTTCAAGCGAAAGGTGCACTTTAGAAATTATATTATTAAAGTATATTTAACTTCTATCACTATTAGCAAATATCATAAATAGTAAATATAATACTTGAATGTATATATAGATTAGAGATACGATTAATCCTAATGAAACAGACCATTCTGCATTTTTTGAACAACCAGCTTGTACTACAAAGTTTGCTTCATCAAAGTTGAAAATTAAAGTTACAGCACCATAAATTAACAAGAATGCTTCAATAGCAATTAAAACACCTATATTGATGCTAGAAAAATCAAAGAACAAACTAAATAGTGAGCCAAATATTACTAATACTAAAGCTCCAATAGATAATGCATAAGCCAACTTGCGGAAAAATGATCCTTGTTTAAATACACCAGTAGCATATAACAATAACATTACGCCAAAGATTAATACTGTTGAGAAAGCTGCCATAGTTCCAATTCCAGGAAAAAAAAATTCAAATAAAGCAGAAATAGAACCAACTAATAGCCCTTGACATGCGGCATAAATAACACCACAATATTTAGCAGCACGTTCTGAAATTCTACCTACCATACCAGCAATAAATGCAGCAATACAGCTAAATGTCAAAGCTAATGCTAAACCATTAACATTATTAATCGCTGGAAGTGTAATAGCTACAACAATCGCAACAATTGCAGTAATTGCTAATAAAATACTAGTTTTAACTACTATACCCTTATAACTAGCGGCATCAACATCTTCAAAATGAGTTGCCCCGGTTTGTATAGTTGAAAATATAGGATTTTGACTTCTCATTTAAAGACCTCCTTTTCGTTATTAATTATAATTATTTTAGATTTAATTGTAAATATGTTTAATATATTTTACACAATTTCCCATAATAAAACCAAAAAAGCTTATCTGCTAATTAGCAAATAAGCCATATTCTTCAATTGGATCTTCCTCAGGTAAGTCACCAAAAGCATGCATTAATTCAAAATCATGGAAGATTGTTTGATTTAATTTTGTTCTTCTTAAAACATCTTTTTTAGATGTAAATGGTTCTTCATTACGCTTATTAACAATATCAAAAGCTACTGATTCACCTAGACCATCTACTGCGGCAAATGGTATTCTTAAACCTTCTTTTTCGATTTTGAATTCTTTAGCCTCTGATAATTTTATATCTAATGGTAAAAATTTAATACCCCGAGATACCATTTCTAATGCTACATATAAAGCATTAATCAAATCATCATCTTTTGCTGTTTTATCTAATTTATTATTTAATTCACTTATCATTGCTTTAATAGCTAATTTACCACCCATGAAAGCTTTTATAGAATAAGCTTTAGCTCTAGCAGTAAACCAGGCTGAATAGAATAATTCTGGACTATAAACTTTAAACCAAGCAATTCGAAGTGCCATTAATATATATGCAGTTGCATGAGCTTTAGGGAACATATATTGAATTTGTTCACAAGACCAAATATACCAAGCTGGGACATTTTTCTCTTGCATGTAGGCTTTATATTTAGTCCATTTTTCAGGATCTTTTTTAACTTTACCTTTTCTTACAAATTCCATAATTTCAAATGCTTTGATCGGTTCAAGATTTTGATATAATAAATAAACCATTATATCATCTCGACAACCTATTACATCACTAAATGGAATTTTACCATATTCTGTTTTGCCTAAAACTAACTCTTGTGAATTACCAGCCCAAATCCCTGTTCCATGTGATAAACCAGAAATCTTAACTAATTCCGCAAAAGTTTTAGGCATTGTATCGGCCAATAATTTACGAACAAAGGTTGTTCCTAGTTCTGGTACTGCATAGGAAGCTACTGTTGAATCAATATCTTCAGGCTTTAAACCTATTACATCTGTGCTTGAGAATAAACGATAAACATTTTTATCATCAACTGGAATATCTTCAGGTTTAGTAAATGGGTATTTATCTTGATGTTCATGAACATAATCCATTAAATATTTAATGATTGTTGGATCATCATGACCTAATATATCTAGTTTTAAAAGATTATTTTCAAAGCTATGGTAATCATAATGTGTTGTCCGCCATTCATTGCTAGTATTATCAGCCGGATATTGAACAGGTGTCACATCATAAATATCAACATAATGCGGAACAACTACAATTCCACCTGGATGTTGACCTGTTGACCTTCTAACACTAACAATTTTAGTCGCTATTCTATCTATTTCACAAGATCTAAGATTTATATGATTTCTTTCACAATAACCCTTTACGTAGCCAAAAGCATTTTTTTCCTGAACTTTAGCGATAGTCCCACCTCTAAATGAGTTTTCCATCCCCATAAATTCACGAACAAATTGATGGGCCTTGCTTTGATAATCTCCACTAAAGTTTAAATCAATATCAGGAACTTTATCACCATTAAAGCCTAAGAAAGTTTCAAAAGGTATATCATGACCATCCTTTATCAATTTTTCACCACAAATAGGGCAGACTGCATCTGGTAAATCATACCCACTTTCTACTTTTTGTAAAACATCTTCAAATTCTTTTTCGGCATCTGTTAATCCATATTCATTAATTTCATCTTCATTCATTTTAAAGACTTGAAATTTACATTTAGGACAACGGTAATGCGGTGAAAGCGGATTAATTTCAGTTATCTTCATCATCGTTGCAACTAATGATGAGCCAACACTTCCTCTTGAGCCAACTAAGTAACCATCACTTAATGATTTTGTAACTAATAAATGACTCATATAATAAACTGATGAATAACCATTTGAAATAATTGAATTAAGCTCTCTATCTAGCCGTTTTTTAACAATTTGATGTGGATTATCACCATATTTTTCTTTAACATTTTCAGCTACTATCCGATTCAATTCAGCATTAATACTTGGAATATTTAAGCTATCTTTAAACTCATCATCGTGTGGAGCAAACATTTCCTTTGGGAATGGTCTAACATTTTCAATCATATCAGCAATCAAATTGGTATTAGTAACAACAATTTGATAAGCCTCATCCTCATTTAAAAATGAAAACTCATTAAGCATTTCATTAGTGGTACGTAGATGCATATCAGGACTATCACTATATCTTTTTAAGCGATGATATTTACCACCTATTTGTGGGCAATCGATTAAAATATCCCGATATTTTTTATCATATGGCATAATATAATGACAATCAGATGTGGCAACTACAATTTTACCTTGTGAACTAGCAGCTGATAATATTTTTTTGATCGTATTAATAACACTATCTTTACCACCAGTAATATCAGTAAATAATTGCGCATAAGTTGTTGGTGGTTGAACCTCAATATAATCATAATAAGTGATTAATTCTTCTAATCTTTTACTTGAACCATTTAAAGCTTCTTCAAAAACTTCACCATTTACACAGCCTGAACCAACTAATATGCCATCACGATATTTATCTAATACGCTTTTTAATAATCTTGGTTCTTCCGCACAGTGAATCGTCATAGCATCCGATAAAAGTTTATATAGATTTTTTAACCCTACTTGATTCTTTACTAAAATATTAATATGATTAGGGATTAAATATTTATATAAATTTGGTGAAACCAAATTATTAATATCCTTATAATCATAAACCCCTTTAGCAAATATTTCTTGTAACATTAATGTAAAACACTCTGCAGTTACCCTTGTATCATCAATAGCCCGGTGATGTTTTAATTGTTTAACAGAATAATATTTTGCTAATTCTTCAAGATTAAAACGTTTAACATCATCATGATGTAATGATCTAAATAAATTAAGGGTATCAATAACTGGAAAATCAATATCTTCATAATTTAAACGCTTTAAATTAGCTTTAATCATGCCAACATCAAAACCTGCATTATGTGCTACTAAAATACTACCTTCAATAAACTTTAAAAACTCAGGCATAACCGTATTAATATCCGGTGCTTCACTAACCATTTCATTAGTTATTGAGGTTAATTCAACTATTTTATCAGAAATCAAGAAACCAGGATTCACAAATGTTTCATATGAATCTATTTCGCCATGCATATTATACTTAGTAGCTGCAATTTCAATAATTCGGTCATTATCTTGTGATAAGCCTGTCGTTTCTAAGTCAAAAATTACATATGTTGTTTCTTTTAAATCTATACTTTTTTGATTAAAAGCAATTACTAAATCATCATCATTAATATAATTTAATTCGACACCAAATATCGGCTTTATATTATAATTAGCCATTATTTTTGCAACTTCAGGTATATGGTAAACTCCATCATGATCACAAATTGCTAAAGCTTTATGTTCCCATTTACTTAAAATGTCATAATAATCTTGAACTGAAGCAATTGAATCAAGTGCACTCATTTTACTATGTGCATGTAATTCTACTCTTTTTACTTTAGCATCATCACTAACTTCATCTTCTTTTTTAGGCCCTAATAAATCTATTTTAGAAGCCATAATAATAACATTTCTAGCATATGGATCATATTCAGCTTTACCTAAAACTCTAAGCATGTAGTTAGGTTTTAAGTTTTGATATACCTCAATCTCTTTTTCACCTCTTAACCATTTTTTTACTATAATGGAATCAGTTTCATCAGTCATTTTAATTTGAGCCAAATTAGAATTAGTAAAGGTTTTAACTTCAATTTGAAAAATATATCCCTCAATTAAAAACATTGTCATTCCCTTTGTGTTTGCATAAATTGCTAAATCATTTGAAGTTAGGGGAATATCTTTTATCGGTGTAACATTTGTTACATTGTATGCTTTATAATTTTTACTATCATTTAAAGCCTTTTGATTTTCCTGCAACATTTTTGCTTCATCATTCATTTTTTTCAATTCTTCTCTTTGGGCTAATTCTAATTCTTCTATTTCTGATGCTATACTCTTATTAGGGTCTTGTTCAAAATCAACTGTAATATTTAATCCATAATGTTTAAATTCTTCTTCTATATCAAGAGCTAAACTAGATAAACCAACCGCATCATTTTCAATTACATAAGTAAAGGTATAATCTTGATATTTAGGTTTATTATTGATTAAACATTTAAATCTTGGCATATTACTAGCTAGATAATTAACTATGTCACCTAAGTATTCTCTTAAATTTTCTTCATTTATTACATTATTTTCATACTTAATCTCAATGTTTAATTTAATATTATCATCTTTAAAATTCTTACTTACCGCTGTTTTAAACAAATTATAATGTTTAAGCGATAATGGTTTTTTAAAAATAAATATTAAAACTAATTCTTTCCTTACTTTATCATAGCTAGCTTTATTTAATTCGAAAGGGTTATTTTGATAATCGATATCAATATCATAAATATAATCTAACTTCATTCTACCTTTTCCACCTTAATAATACTTCTTAATGCAATAAAAAAATATAAAACACTTAAAAACACACCAACATAGGTTAATAAACTAAAACTAAATAATACACTTAATAAATTAAACATAAAATAAGGTACTAAGCTGTGTAAAAGTAAAGAAAATCTATATTTACCACGAATATCAGGATTAATATTATAACTTAAAAGGAAAGCAATAAGCATAGTAAGCAAAGCCCAAATAATTAAACTAATCGTATCAACTACCGTATTACTTATTGATACAATAGTTCCTAAAACTACAAATGGCAATTCAATAAATTCTCTAAAGTTTAACCTATCAATATTAGTAATATCCGTATTAATAGAAAAATTACTAATGTTATATTCTTGATATTCATAACTGTTAATTAATGTTTTACCAATATAAATATTTAAATTATTTTGGCCATATATAAAATAGATATTATTACCTTCATTTTTACTAGCATCAGTTAAAAAACCATATATAACATAACTATCTTCACTAGCAAAGACATATTCTTGACTAGTGCCAGTTAAAGAATTATCTACAAAATCTAAATATATTTCATCATTACTTAAAATTGTATTAATAATTGAATTTGTATCCGTTAAAGTCAAATCTTCTTGCATATAATAAGTCCCATAAATTGCACAAGCATTTACTACTATTAACAAGATTAATAAAACTATTATCTTCCACATTTTTTCAATTATAAATTTACCCATAAAACGGGGATGAATAAGACATATACGAATTCGTTCTAACAAAGTAAATCACCTTCCTTCATAATGGCCATGTAGTATCGATTATAAGTTGTTTATAATGTAACTCATTAGCATTGATTTCTTCAGCTGTTTCTGGAGAAACTAAACTTAAAATCGTTAAAAACTCAAGTCCTTGTTTTTTAGTAAAATTATTTTTTTCTAAATAATTAATAACAAAGTCTCTTAGTTCTTTAATATATTTAGCAAAATTTAGTTCTGCTAAGCAATCATATAACTTGTTTTTCAACTGATATAGTGGAAAATCAAGATCATAATTACTTACTAAACACCCACGTTTAAAAATCATTTTAACTTTATTTAAGAATTGTTTATAAGTAAATATTTTATTAGCATCAAAATATAATTTATCTCTAATATTAGTGCTTAAGACATAAAGTCTAATTGCATCAGCTCCGTATGAAGCAATTAAATCATTAACTTTTATACAATTATTGTTTTTACGTTTAATTTCACTACCATAAGAGTCTAATGTGTCATCAACTAATGTTATTTCATAATTTTTTAATAACACTACATTTTCTTCCTCTTCTATAATTGATAAAATTATTAATGGCATTAAAATATTAGCAATTAAATTATTTTTATTTACAATAACATTTATATTATTTAGCCAATTTGCTAAATCTTTTATTATTACTTTATTATTAATAAGATCTAGGTCATTAAATTTATCATATAAAATTGTTAGGATTGGTTCTATTCCTTTTAAAAATAAACTATTAATCGTAAAATCTAAGAATTTTACATTTGGTAATTTATCTTTATTACTCATTTCAATAATACCAGATTTATTTAAAATTAAAGGTAAAAAATTTTCTAAAGTTATTAATTTATTATTTTCTAGTGCTAGAGGAAATAAAGCTCCATATTTATCTAAACTAGAAATTAATATTTCGGTTTTATGATAAGTTTTAACTTTTTTAGCTATCATTTCTTCACTAAAAACTTCAACTATTTTTTCTCTGGCGGCTTCTTTAGTTAAACCATTTAAAAAATCACTATTTATTAGACAATTATCTTTATAGATATTAATAAATGCTAATCCTAATTCTGATATTATTTTCTCATCTTGAGTAGAAAAAACAAATTTATAAGCTTCAGCATGCTTAAAACTAATAAATATCGGTACCTCTAAACCTGTTAGAGGGTTTATTACATAATTACCGGTATATAAATACGTTTTGTTTTGGTGAATTAAAAAATTTTCAACCGCAAAGATCTCATTTGGAGCTATATATTCTAAAATATCTATCTGATTAGGGTTTATTATTATAGCTTCTAAAGCACCTAGTTCTTCTGGTTCTTGAAGATAAAGTTCAATATTTTTTTTATTTCTAGTCTCTAAATTTATAACTAAAGTATCATAAGCACCCAATTTAGTAAATAAATATTCTTTATATTCATTTTCAATACTTAAACTAGTTATATGATTTGTGATTCGATTTAAATATTTAGCGTAATCTAAAACGAAGACTTTCTCTTTAACTAATTGTCTATTACCATCTACTTCTATAGGATCATAGATTTTTTCCTTTTCCTTATAAACATTCATGTTTTTATATTTTATGATATTTTTATTATATAAAACTAAAAATATTTGCTGAATTAGATTTACTACTGTCTTATCATTATTATCAATTAATTTATTTTTAGGATAACCAACATTTAATTTTTCTAATTCTTCTTTAAAAGGTATAGTCATATCTTTATTAGTGTTTTCTAAAAATGAACTATAAGCTAATAAATCAAATCCTAATGTGTTTAAAACATTATAACCTTTAAAACGATAATAACGCGCTAAAGTATCAGCATATAAATAGGATCTAAAGTCGGCATTTAAAAAACCGTTTTGATTAACTTTTATAAAATTAGTAAAAACTGTTTGTTTTTTCTTTAAGATATTATTTTCAATTGTAAAATAATTATTATCTTGCCAAACATTATACCAATTCACGGTTTTCCCTCCTTTAATATGTAAAAAATACTGTGTTTAGCACAGTATTTTACTTTTGAGACTTTTCTATATATGATACTAAATCTTTAACAGTTTTGATA
>CASEZJ010000035.1 GCA_949292525.1 uncultured bacterium
CCTGTGTTTTCGGCTGTAAATTGATGTTCTAACTTATCAGCTTCAACACTAACTGCCACACCTTTATCAATAACAACTTGTGTATCAGTAACTTCATCAGCTGTTGCATAAACATAAGCTGTTGCTTTTACATTAGATAATTCAGCTGAAACGTAGAATCCGTCTCTATTAACATTAACTACTGGGTTGTTAAAGAAATCGATTTGAGCATCTGGATTAATTACATAAACTGTATAATTAACTGCTGTTTTAATGCTTTCATCTTGATTTGAAACTGCAGTATAAGTTATTTCATATACACCTGTTTTTGATGTATATACATCATTAACAACATAAGGTGTTTGATTTTTGTCTTCTGTATAAGAAACAGTTTTTTCGATATGATAATCAATACCTTCTAATAATAACTGACCACTATAAGAAGCTTCATTGGTTACATAAACTTGTGGGTCTGTAAATCTATCATATTTATTTAATATTACATAATCATTTTCTGTTTCTAGATATGCTGTACCAACTTCTGGTTGATCTTTTTTAATTGTAATTGGGAATTCTTTTTTCATAGAATAATCTTTATACGTTAAGATAGCTGTAATTGTAACATTTACATCTTTTTCTTTATCTCTAGTGATAGAAACTGTTATTTCTTCTGTATTAGAGTTTGATTCGATTATATCTTCACCAATTAAAGCATGTTTATAATCTGAAGAAACCCAAGAAACATCAACACCATTTAAGCCTAATGGTAATAAGAAATCTTGATATACATTGTTTGGATCACAAGTTAATTCTAATGCATTTGCAGCACCATATAACTTTGCTTCATCAACAACCATGTTTTCTCCTATACCAGTTCTTAAATCATAGTGTTCATATTCTTCCCAACTTGATTTATTTAATGTACAACCAATAGTTTGACCATCATTTAATTTAGCTAGTGTTTCATCAGTTAAAACAAGGAAATCACCCATATTAACTGAGCCATCTTCATTACGATATTCACCATGAATATCAGGATCATTTAATCCTGTAGGAGCAACCACACTCTTAAATGAAGATTCAGATAATCCAGCCTCATATAATTTTCCCATCTTGGTAGAATCATATGATGAAGCATCTATACTTTCTTCTATAACATTATATTTTTTATCTCCACTATAGAATAATGAATAATCAGCAGCACCACGATATGCATCTGGTTCAACAGAATTATTAGTAGCTATTGATAATAATCCACTGTATGAATTATAACTTTTTTCTGATCTAGCTAAATCAAAGTTAGATGAAACATCATCACTAGCACTAGCTTTAATTGTAGGATCAACTTCACCCTTAGAATTAATTAAAGCGCTGTTGTTAAATGTTGTTGTATTATAAACTGATATAACACCTGGATTTGAATTATCACCAACACCATGTAATCTATTATTGAAAGATAGACAATTATACATTAATACGTCACCTTTCATAGTAGAGCCACCAAGTTTAAAACCAATACCATCACCAAGTGTTGTTCTATAGTTTTGTTTATAAACTGGATTACCTTCTTCATCAACAACAGGTTTTCCCTCTTCATCAACTTCTTGAACTGGATTACCATCATCATCAAGAACAGGATCTGGATCCATTAAATAACCATTTTCAAAAGAAACACAGTTATAAAGAATTACTCTACCAATGTTTCCTGAGTCTTGTTTTGCAAACAAATCCCAACCATCATCTGAGTTACGATAAGCTATACAACCATCAAAAACATTACCATAACCAACTGTTAATTTAGCCGCAAAACCATCTGCGTTTTCGCCACCCGTTCTATCATCATAATTATTATATGATGTACAATTTTTAATTAAATTGTTGCAAGGCCAAGTCTCTTGATATGCTTCACCAGAACCAGCTCTACCAATTTGTAAACCTGTATCTCTATTGTGATGGAAAACACAATTTTCTACTGTGTTATAACTTCCACCAATATACATACCATTATCACCAGCACCAGTAATTTCAAGGCCTTCAATATAGTAATAATCTGTGTTTATAGTTAAGCCTCTATTAGTAGAAGCAAAATCCATAGCACTAAAATCCATTACTACACTACCACTTGTTTCAGCCTTAATAGTTATAGGATTTACAGCTGTTCCGTTTGTTTCAGGGTAAGTCGCATCATTGAATTGAATTGGTTGAGAATATTTATATGTACCATTTAACATAATAATGGTATCACCTTTTCTTACTTTGCTAACCATTCCTTCAAGAGTAGTAGCATTATTTTCAGTTAAACCATCATTAGTAAGTACTCCAGTAGGACTTACATAATATGTCTTACCTTCAACCTTTTCTTCTTTTAAATCAACAGGTTGATCACCAGTGCCGCCACCATTATTATTATCATTATCTTTACAAGCCACAAATGTAACTGCCGCAAAAGTAGCTAAACCTAAAGCTAATATTTTCTTAAATTTCATAATTTTCATAATATATCCTCCAAATTAAGAAGCTACACTTATTCTGATGCCATAAATGTTTATACCACCAGATTCGCTTCCTAAAACATAAGTACTACCACCATCAACAACTAAACTTTGAGCTTTAACTCCACTACCAGGAGCTGCATATGTTCCGATTTTTTGACCATCAAACTCATTTAACCATAAATTTAATGTTCTTTCAGAACCACTTGAACTAGATAAACAATAAACTGTAATCGTCACTTGTTTTCCTGTATAAGAAGCTAAATCTATAGCTACCTGTCTTGTATTATCTTCTGCAGCACCACCAAGTTTTAATCTTTGCGTAAATGTTGATCCATCATCAGCTGTCTTTTTATTTCCATCAACAGAAACAGTCTTACTACCTGATGATACAATAGTTATAATACTGCTTGTTCCTAATGAATCTGTCCAAGTTGTATTAGCTGTATAAGATCCGGTTGTTAAATCATCAGCAGTAAAGAATAATTCTTCACTAACTGTTGCTGTACTTTCATTTACATTAATAGTAACTTGAGCTGTCTTAGTAACATTATTTTCTGTATATGATACAACAAGGTTTTGTTGACCAACTTGATTTTTATCATATTCAATGCTTACCAAACTATTATCTATTACTCTATCAATACCACTTAAATATTTACCTGTAATAGTCCAACCAGAAATATCAATTTCTTTATATTGAGTAGCCTCAGTTAAACCATTAGGATTAACTTCAATACCTTGTAAAACATCAGAAATTTTTATTACTATTGAATTTTTAACAGTTAAAGTTTGACTTCTTTCTCCTAAAGTATAAGTTTCACTATAAGAAACTACAACCTCAGCATGTTCATTTGGTGTGTTCATATCTACTTCAGATAATGTATATTCCGTGTTTGTTAATTCCTTAGTAGAATTATCACTATAAACAGCTTTAACAACCATGCCTGTTAAATCTAATTTTTCAGTTGCATTATATTCTATTTTTGTAGGTGAAACTAAATCTAATCCAACCACATATTTAACTGTAAGTTCAGGAATAATTTCCTTAACTTCAACATCATAACTTAAGTGTTTAAACATAGTATCTGTTGAATAATATACATCTATAGTATATACACCTACATATTCATTGTTAAAATTACTAGAATCAACAACACAATCCTTAGTTAAATCTATGGTTGTGTTGTCACTATAATTAGCAACAACTTTTAAACCATTAGAATTAAACTCATCGCCAATATAAAAACTTTTTTGTACATTTGTTTCATCTAAAACGATAGATGTTAATTCTTTAACTGGTGTTTCTTCCCCACCATTACCATTACCACTACCATCATTAACATTAGTATCTTTACATGCAACAAAGCAAAATAGACATAATAACATTAATAATCCTGTTATTAATTTTTTCATACTCTTTCCTTCCTTTTAAATTTTATTTTATTATATCGCCAATGTAAGCGTTTGTAAAGAATATAATTTTAAAAAAAGTAGCCCTTTAACAGCTACTAATTTTTGAATCTAACCATAATTCAAGTATTTCATCTGGTTGATATCCATGACAAATATCAAGCAATTTATTATCTTTAATAATTAAAACACTTGGTATAGTTCTAATATTATATTTTTCTATAAAAGATGCATATTTTTCTTCAAACTCTAAAATATAAAACTTGATTTGTTTAAATTTTTCACTAACATCTTTAACTACATCTACCATCGATACACAGCTAGCACAACCATCTCCAGTAACTAAAATAACATTTAAACCATCTAATTGTGTATTTAATTCATACTTTTTCATTATTTTAATAAAATCTCCTTAGCTTTTTCTATTTCGGTTTTACTAGGGGTATTTACTCCTTCTAGAGGATATTTTATCCCTAGTTTTTGATATTTAACTATCCCCATTGTATGATAAGGTAAAATTTCAACTTTTCTAACTGTTTTTAAGTCAGTTATAAAATTTCTTAATTCCCTTAAATATTCTTCATTTGAAGTTATTGTAGGAACTAAAACATGTCTTATCCAAATATCTTTATTATTATCACTTAAAAACTTAGCAAATTCTAAAATATTAGTGTTTGAGTGTTTAGTTAATTTTAGATGTTCATCATTATTAATATGTTTAATATCTAATAAAAATAAATCTACATATTTAATTAATTCATAATATCTTTGATCATCCTTATTAAATAAACAACCACTAGTATCTAAAGCAACATTTATGCCTAAATCTTTATATTTTTTTAAAAGAGAAAGAAGAAAATCTAATTGTAATAAAGGTTCTCCACCAGAAATAGTAATACCACCTTTATCTCCCCAATAACCTTTATATTTTAATGATTCTTTAATAATTTCATCTTCCGTCATTTCTAAAGAATTATCAAAAGTCCACGTGTCAGGATTATGACAATATAGACAACGCATAGGACAACCTTTAAAGAAAATAACAAATCTTATTCCCGGACCATCAACTGTACCAAAAGATTCTAAAGAGTGTATTTTTCCAATCATAATATCATCCTTTTAAAAATGTGTACCTCAAAAGGTACACATTAAATTATAATACAACTTTCCAAAGTCCATGTAAATTACAGTATTCATAAACTTCAAGAACTTTTTCACCTGGTAATAAAGCAAAACTAGCTTTTGGTTCATCACTTGAAGTTAATTCTTTACGATAGATACCGTTTGTAGTAACTACAATAATAAAATTAATTAAATGTTCATCTGTCATAGGGTGTAATATGCTACCTACTACAACATTACAAACACCATCTTTAACTTCAACTACAGGTACGTGTTTTTCCTTAGCTCCATCAGTTGTGTTAGCTTTCATCTCTTTTAAACATTTACAATCTAATTCTTGATTACAAATTGCATCTAATATAACTTTCTTTTCTGTATGTAAATATAATTTCATTTTTTTGTCCTCCTTACTTTTATTATATCATAATTTTAAATTAATAGTATTACTTTGCTTATAAATTGTATTATAATATTAAAAAAGAAGAAGGAGAAATTAATTATGTGTGTTTTTTGTAAAATTGTTAATAAAGAAATTCCAAGCAAAACCCTATATGAAGATGATAAAGTAATAGCTATTTTAGATTTATCACAAGCAACATTTGGTCATACTTTAGTTATACCAAAAAAACATTATGAAAATTTGTTTGATATTGATGAATCTACCTATCTTCATTTGATGAAGGTAGTTAAAGAATTAGCTCTAAAAATTAAAACTAAATTAAATGCTGATGGAATAAATATAATAAATAATAACCATCAAGCTGCCGGTCAAACCGTAATGCATTACCATGTACATATTGTTCCGCGCTATACTAATGATGATTTTAAAATCATAAATATAGATCATAGTAAAGATTATAATTTAGATGAAGTATTAAATAAAATTTTAAAATAAAAAGGCTTAGTTAAGCCTTTTTATTATTCCAAAAACTTATAATTTTATCATTTAAATCATCAGAATTTTTTATAGTTTTAAAATGTTTCCAATGTTTTGGATATATGTTTAAATATCTATTCGTTAAATATCTATCATCTATTAATAAAACAATACCTTTATCGGTTTCTGTTCTAATTACTCTACCAGCTGCTTGTATGACTTTATTAAAACCAGGATAAGTGTAAGCAAAATCAAAACCAGCTAAATTATTATTGTTAAAATATTCTTTACTAATTTCATTTTCTAAATTAACTTGTGGGAATCCAACTCCAATGATAATAACCCCATGTAGTTTATCACCAATAAAATCAATTCCTTCAGCAAACACACCACCTATTACAAACAAGCCTAATACGTTTTCTTCTTTATTAAACTCATTTAATATTTCTGTTTGTCTTTGTTCAGTTAATCCCTCTTCTTGAACTATAATGTTATAATTATCAATATTTAAAATTTCTAAATACATCTTTAAATACTGATAACTTGGAAAAAATATAATATATTTACCTTCTTTAGCTAAAATAGTAGTTTTAACAAGTTCATCTATCGCTAGTAAAGTATAATTTCTATCTTTATATCTAGTTGAAATTTTAGCTATATATAAGCCCAAATTATTAACATTATCAAATGGTGAATCTAATTCTACATATTTAATTTCATTATCGTTAACTAACATTTTTTTATAATATTCAATTGGATATAACGTGGCTGAAAAATAAGTTATGCCTTTTGTTTCTTTTTTTATAATTTCAGTTAAAAAGTTTGATGCATCTAAACAATTTAAATATATTATTAAATTGTCATTAATTAATTTAATTAAGAAAACATGACTCTCAGAATATAATTTAGAGATTCTTAAATAATCTCTTAATAATAGATATTTATCTAATATTATTTCGCGATAATTTAGTTCTTTATCATTATCTAATAAATCTTCTAAATAATCACATATGGTTAATATTTGATTTTCTAACTCTAAGTCGTTATCTTTTGTTAAGTAATAATTGTTATTTAATAGTAAATCATATTTTTTATGAATATAATTAACTAGTTTATTTATTAATTTATAAATATATTCTTCATCTTTTAAATATTTATTTAAAACTAATAAATCAACAATGCTTAAAGAAGCAGAATACATATTTTGACTTCTACTTACTAGATTATGAGCTTCATCTACTAAAATTAGATTATTATATTCTGAACTATCAAAAAATCTAATCAATTTAACTTTAGGATCAAACAAATAATTATAATCACATATTATAATCCCAACATATAAAGATAAATGTAGGGAAAATTCAAAAGAACATAATTGATGCTTAGTAGAATAACTTATTATTTTCTTGTCATCTATTAAATCTTCATTATTTAAAATATCTAAAGTAGCTAACTTTAATTTTTTAAAGAAATCTTTTGCAAAAACACAGTTATCAGGATCACAACTTTCTTTATTTATTAAACATATTTTACGCTTAGCTGTTAATATTAGACTTTTACCTTTATAACCTTTATTAATTAAAGCTTCAATAGTATCTTTAGCTATGTTTTTACCACTAGTTTTAGCTGTTAAAAAGAAGATTTTATCTTTTTTCTCAACCATTTTTTTAACAGCTACATATAGGCTAGTTACAGTCTTACCTATACCTGTTGGGGCTAAGATAAAATTAAAGGTGTTATTTAATAAATTTTCATTTAAAAAGTCTAATATTTCTTGTTGTCCTTTTCTTATTTTTAAATATGGAAAAACAATGTTTTTTGCCGAAATTATGCGATTTTCTTCTATTTTATTTATAAATTTTAAAAAAGAAATATATTCTTTTAAAGTGTCATAAAAAAATGTTTCTAGTTCGCTAAAACTTAAATTATATTTAAATGTTCTACGCCTTAATGTTTCTCTTTCTATATATAATAAATTTAATTCAATATTCTCTTTTTTTGTTCTTAATAAAAAAAGATATCCATATATTTTTAATTGAGCTAAATGTTCACTTTTTTCTTTAAAATTTTCACTATATATTTGTTCACTAGTAGTCTTAATTTCTTCGATTTTATTTTCATTATTTAATAAACCATCAATATAACCGTGTATTTCATATTTTTGATTTTCATATTCAATAATTTCTTGAATATAATATTCTTTAACACATGTTTCATCATATTCACTTTGTCTGGTTTGATGAATGTATTTACCATCTTCACTACTTTGATTAAAACTGTTTTTATTTGTTAAATTACCTTCTTGATAAACAAAGTATGCTAATTCTCTAACTGCAATTTTTTCCATTTTTACCTTTTAAAAAAAGAAGAAGATTACTCTAAATCTTCTTCTTCTAATGCATCAATTACCGCAATAGTCGAAATACTTTGTTCATCTTTTAATCTGATTAATTTAACACCTTGAGCGGCTCTACCTGTAACGGAAATATCTTTTATTCTGATTCTAATATTTACACCTTTATCGGTTGTAATTATTAAATCCTTATTATCATTAACAGCTGTTAAAGTTACAAGTTTACCATTTCTTTCTGTTACATTTAAGGCTTTTACACCTGTACCACCACGAGATTGTAATCTATATTCACCAGCATCTGTTCTCTTACCATAACCATTTTCAGTAACAACTAATATTTCACTACTATCTGAATCTATTACAGCCATACCTACTATATAATCGTTATCTTGTTTGAAACGCATACCAGTAACACCACTAGCTGATCTACCCATTGCTCTTACTTCATCTTCTTTAAATCTAATTGATTTACCACTTGAACAACCTAGAACTATTTCTTTATTTCCATCAGTTAAGGCAACGTCAAATAATTCATCACCTTCTCTTAAGGTAATTGCGTATTTACCATTTGTTCTAATATTTTTAAATTCTTCTATGTTTGTTCTTTTTACAATACCTTCTTTAGTTACAAAGAATAAGTATTTATATGTGTTTTCACTTGTTGGGATTGAAGTTATAGCGGCAATTTTTTCATTTTCTTTAAATGTTATATAATTAACGATCGGACTACCTTTAGCTTGACGACTTGATTCTGGTATTTGATAAGCTTTTATAGCATAAACCCGACCTAAATTAGTGAAGAAGTATAAATAATCATGTGTAGAAGTAGGAATAATCTTCCAAACATCATCATCTTCTTTAGTTTTTATACCTGTTATTCCGACTCCGCCGCGATTTTGAACTTTATAAACGTCTTGTTTCATACGTTTAGCATAGCCAGAAGAAGTAATAGTTATAATTACATCTTCACGAGGAATTAAATCTTCATTTTCGATATTTAAATCAGCATGTAGATTAATTTCAGATTTTCTCTCATTTGCATATTTATTTTTTATTTCTAATAATTCTTTTTCAATTGTTTCTAATTTAATATCATCTGAACTAAGTATTCTTTGATATTCTTCAATTTGAACATGAAGATCGGCTTGTTCTTGTAAGATTTTTTCTCTATTTAAACCAGATAATCTTCTTAATTGCATATCTAAGATAGCAGTAGCTTGAATATCAGTTAGATTAAATCTTGCGATTAATTTTTCTTTTTCACTACCATCATTAGTTTCACGAATTATTTTAATTATTTCATCGATATTATCTTGAGCAATGATATAACCTTCTAAAATATGTAATCTTGCTAGAGCTTTATCTAAGTCAAATTTTGTTCTTCTTGTTATAATTTCAACTTGGAATTTTAAATATTCTTCTAAAGCTTCTTTTAAAGAAACAGCTTTAGGAGAATTATTAACAAGACAAATCATATTCATACCATAACTTGTTTGAAGTTGGGTATATTTATAAAGATTATTAAGCATTACTTCAGCATTAACATCTTTTCTTAATTCAATAACTATTCTAATTCCCTTACGATTAGATTCATCTCTGATATCTGTTATGCCTTCTACTATTTTATTTTTAGCAATTTCAGCTATTCTTTCTATTAATTTTGTTTTATTTACCATATATGGTATTTCTGTAACAATAATAGAAGATTTACCTGATTTTTCATTAGTTTCAATATCAGCCTTAGATCTAATTACTATAGTTCCATTACCAGAAGTATAAGCTTTATAAAGACCTGATAGGCCTAAAATTTGGCCTCCTGTAGGGAAATCTGGCCCTTTTATATATTTCATTAATTCTTCAATTGTAATTTCTTTATTATGAATTAAAGCTACAATACCATCAATAACTTCACCTAAGTTATGAGGAGGAATATTAGTAGCCATACCAACAGCTATACCTGTTGTTCCATTAACTAGTAAATTAGGAATACGAGAAGGTAAAACAACCGGTTCTTGTTCAGTACCATCATAATTATCAATAAAATCAACTGTATTTTTATCGATATCTCTTACCATTTCAGCTGCAATTTTTGACATTCTTGCTTCTGTATAACGCATTGCTGCAGCGCCATCACCATCAATATTACCAAAATTTCCATGTCCATCAACTAATGGATAACGATAACTAAATGGTTGAGCCATTCTTACCATCGCATCATAAATAGAAGAATCACCATGAGGGTGATATTTACCCATAACATCACCGACGATACGAGCTGATTTTTTATGTGCTACATTAGAGTAAACACCCATTTCATTCATACCATAAATTATTCTTCTTTGAACTGGTTTTAAACCATCTCTAATATCTGGTAAGGCTCTAGAGATAATTACACTCATCGCATAAGATAAGAAAGATTTTTGTAATTTTTCGTTAATATTTAGTTTTTCAATACGGTCAACTTCTTGATTTTCTGCTTCTAAAAATTCTTTATTATCATGATTCATAATTCACCTCTAGAAATCAAGATTAGCTGCATATTTAGCATTATCTTGAATAAATTTCTTTCTTGGTTCAACTTCATCACCCATCAACATGCTAAACATTCTATCTGCTAACATTGCATCATCAAGTTGAACTTGAGTTAAAGTTCTAACTGCCGGATCCATTGTTGTATCCCATAATTGTTCAGCATCCATTTCACCAAGACCTTTATAACGTTGAATAGCTAATTTCTTACCTGGGAGTGTTGATTTATATTCTTCAAGTTCTTCATCAGAATAACAATATTTTACTGTTTTACCATATTCAGCTTTATATAATGGTGGTTTAGCAACATAAACATAACCATTTTCAATTAATTTAGGCATAAAGCGATAGAAGAAGGTAAGTAATAAAATACAAATATGATCACCATCGACATCGGCATCGGTCATAATTACTATTTTATGATATCTAGCTTTACTAATATCAAAATCATCAGCTATACCAGCTCCAATTGCCTGAATTAAAGATAAAATTTCTTTATTAGCTAAAGCTTTATCTAATCTAGCTTTTTCTACATTTAATACCTTACCACGAAGTGGTAATATAGCTTGATATTCTGATTCTCTACCATCTTTAGCACTACCACCTGCTGAATCACCTTCGACTATATATAATTCTGATTTAGACGGATCTTTAGAACGACAATCTGCTAATTTAGAAGCAAAACCTAAACTATCAAGTGGTGATTTTCTTCTTGTAGCTTCACGCGCTTTTCTAGCCGCAATTCTCGCATTACTTGCTAGAACACATCTAGCAATTATAGCCTTAGCTTCCTCAGGATGTTCAGCTAAAAACTCCTCTAATACTTCCCCAAAAATTTGGCTTACTAAAGGCCTTATTTCGCTATTACCTAATTTAGTTTTTGTTTGTCCTTCAAATTCAGGATGAGGGTGTTTAATAGATATTATAGCTGTTAAACCTTCCCTTGTATCTTCACCTAATATTACTTCATCTTTCTTTAATAAATTATTTTCTTTAGCATAATTAGATATAACTCTTTGTAATGCTAATTTGAAACCATCTTCATGATAACCACCTTCAGTAGTTTTAATATTATTAGTGAAAGAATAAATATTAGTTTGATAACCATCATCATATTGCATAGCTATTTCAATAGTAATATCATTTTCTGTTTGTTTATCACAATAAATAACATTTGGATTTATTAAAGTCTTACCTTGATTTAAATACTTAACATATTCAATAAGACCACCTTCATAACAATAAACAAATTCAAGATTAGGTTCTACTCTTTTATCTCTAATTGTCATTTTTAAACCTTTATTTAAAAATGCTAATTGTTGAACTCTATTATTTAATGTTTCAAAATCATAATGTGTTCCTTGTTTAAATATTTCCTTATCAGCTTTAAACACAACCTTAGAACCAGTATGATCACTATCACCTATAATTTCTAAATTTGAAACAGTATGGCCTCTTTCATATCTTTGTTTATATAATTTACCATTTCTACTAATATAGACCTCTAACCATTCTGATAATGCATTAACAACACTAGCCCCAACACCATGCAAACCACCAGAAGTCTTATAAGTATTATTATTAAATTTACCACCAGCATTTAAAACTGTAAAAATAGCTTCAACCGCAGGTCTTCCTGTTTTAGGATGAATATCAACTGGCATTCCTCTACCATCATCCGTAACTGTAATAACATCATCATTTAATAACTCAACTTCAATATGACTAGCAAATCCCGCTAAGGCTTCATCAATTGAATTATCAACAATTTCCCATACTAAATGATGTAATCCCATTGGACCTGTTGAACCAATATACATACCAGGACGTAATCTTACGTGCTCTATACCTTCAACAAGCTCAATACTCGTCGCATTATAACTAGCTTCTGCTTTTAATTCTTCATTAGTCATTAATATCATCCTTTCTAAGTTTAATAATTAAAGCTTTTTTTAATAAATCTTCAGGTATTTCATTTAAAGAAGTAGTAGTAATAATTGTTTGATAATTATTTAAATAATTAACTAATTTTATTTGTTTATCTTTATCTAATTCAGCAAATATATCATCTAATAATAAGATTGGTTTATTATTTTCTTTTATTATTTCATATAAAGCTAATTTTATGACTATAACAGCCAACTTTATTTGCCCTTGAGATCCATAAGTTTTTAATTCTTTATTATTAATATAAATATTAAACCCATCTCGATGTGGTCCCCAAGTTGTAGTTCTATAATAAATATCTTTATTTAAATAACTATCATATTCTATATTTTTAATATCACTTATAATCTTTATTTCTTCAATTTTTAAATATTCACATATTTCTTTTAAATAACTATTTAATTTAATAATAAATTGCTTTCTAACTTCATTAATATATTTAGTATAAGGAATAAGACTATCAGTAACAACTTTAAGTAAAACATTATCTATTACTTTATTTTTTAATATTTCATTTCTTTTCCTTAATATTTTTTTATATATTAACATTTTCT
>CASEZJ010000036.1 GCA_949292525.1 uncultured bacterium
GTGTTGTTGGTTATATTCTTCTAAATAAGCAATCTCTTTCTTACTTAAAATAGGCTTTATTTTTTTATCCAATTCAAAGGAAGATAACATTATTACCCTCCCACAACCTAGACATTCTAGTTTAATATCTACGCCTACGCGGATAACTTTCCATTTATTAGAACCACAAACATGATTTTTTTTAGTGAATACAATTTGATTTAATTTATACATACTAGCTCCTATAATGGGTTATTCTTAATTTTAGCATAAGCTCGCGGGTATTTTCTATTACATTCTTTTATTTTCTGAAAAACATAAATTTGTCTTAAACCCTTATCACATGGTAAATTAAATTCCTGTTTTTCAACTAATTCCGCTCCTAAAATCTTAATTGCTTTATCAGCTTCATCTAATTCTTCTGAATTACTACCCTTCATAGCTATAAAATAGCCACCAACTTTCACTAACGGCAAACACAATTCAGCCAAGATATTGAGTTTAGCAACAGCTCTAGCTGTAACTACATCAAAACTAGATCTTGCGGTTACAACAAATTCTTCTGCTCGCTTGTGTAATGCTATAACATTTTTTAAATCAAGTTCATTTATTACTTCATTTAAAAAACTTATTCGCTTTTGCAATGCATCTATAATTGTTATTTTTGCTGAAGTATATATCGCTAAAGGTAGCCCCGGAAAACCAGCTCCTGATCCAACATCACAAATAGATTTATTACTAAAATCTTTTACCTTTGTTAATAGTAATGAATCATAAAAATGTTTAATATAAACATCTTCATAGTCAGTAATATTTGTTAAATTCATTACTTTGTTTTTAGCTATTAATAATTCATAAAATTTATCTAATTTTGCTAATTTAGCTTCATCAGGGTCTTTCATTAACTCAGTTATTAATAATTTAACGTCCATAATAAGCCTCTATATAAATAATTAAAACCGATATATCTGCTGGATTAACCCCACTAATCCTTGTTGCTTGGCCAATGGTAGCAGGTTTTATCTTTTTTAGTTTTTCGCGGGCTTCTAAAGCAAGATTACCAACTTTATCATAATCGATATTTTGCGGTATAATTTTGTTTTCATAAATGTGCATTTTTTCTGCTAAAGCTAAAGTTTTAGCTATATAACCTTCATATTTAATACTAATTTCAATTTGTTCTAACACATCTTTATCTAGTTCTAATAATTCAGGATATAAATTGTTCTTGACACAAATATTTAAAATATCAGTATAATTTAAATCTGGCCGCTTTAATAGTGTATAAATTGTTAGTGATTCTTTAACACTAGCTATATTTTTAGTCATAAAGTAATCATTAATATACTCAAACCTTATTTTATCTTCTTTAAACTTTAGATAATATTTATTAATGTCAGCTTTTTTCTTTGTAAATCTTGCATATTGTTCTTCATCTATTAAGCCATAATAATAACCATATTCTCTTAATCTTAAATCAGCATTATCATGACGTAATAATAACCGATACTCCGCTCTTGACGTTAATAAACGATATGGTTCGTTAGTTCCTTTAGTAACAAGATCATCAATCATAACCCCTATATATGCTTCATCACGTTTTAAAATCAAAGGCTTTTTACCAAGAATAGAACTAGCAGCATTAATGCCAGCTATTAAACCTTGACCTGCAGCTTCTTCATAACCAGATGTTCCATTAATTTGGCCAGCAGTATATAATCCACTAATCATCTTAGTTTCTAGGGTTGGGTAAATATTAAGCGGGTTAATCGCATCATATTCAATCGCATAAGCATAACGTTTAACTTTACAGTTTTCTAAGCCTTTTAACATATGAATCATTTTATCTTGAACTTCTACTGACATTGAGGTAGAAAAGCCTTGAATATATGTTTCATCTAATTCTAAACTTTCAGGTTCAAAGAAAATTTGATGGCGATCTTTATCCTTAAATTTAACTATTTTATCTTCTATTGAAGGACAATAACGTGGTCCAATACCTTCAGCTACCCCACCATACATTGCACTATCTGTTAAATGTTCTAAAATATAATTATGAAGTTTCTTATCAGTATAGGTTAAATAACAAGGAACATTAACATTTAAAATCGAATTATAGCCAGGATCAAAACTAAAATGTCTTGTTATAGCATCACCTGGTTCTTCTTTAGTAACCGAAAAATCAATACTGTTAGTATATATTCTAGCTGGTGTTCCAGTTTTTAATCTAGCAATTTCAAATCCTAACTCTGCTAATTGTTTAGATATACCATAACTAGTTCTTTGACTATCAGGTCCTTCATTCTTGATGACCTTACCTCTTAAAATACGACTATTTAAATAGGTTCCTGTAGTTAAAATGACTTTTTTTCCAAATATTTTTTGTCCATTTTCTAATATTACACCTTCTACAGACCTACCATTTATGAGCAAATCATCTACAATGCCTTCTAATAAATCTAAATTTGGGGTTTCTTCAAGATGACGTTTCATTTCTTTAACATATAATAATTTATCTTCTTGAAAACGTAAAGCCCATACTGCCGGACCCTTTGATGAGTTTAATAGCTTAGTTTGAATTTGACACAAATCCGCATTTTTACCCATATATCCGCCTAAGGCGTCTATTTCTCTTACTACTACTCCTTTAGCCGGTCCTCCGATTGAAGGATTACAAGGCATAGAGCCTACCATATTTAAATTTCCTGTAATTAAAATGGTTTTAAGTCCCATTTTAGCAGTGGCTAAACATGCTTCACATCCAGCATGTCCTCCACCAACTACAATAACATCATACATAATGACACCTCATTAATTTGTTAAATAAAGGAAAATTAATTTCATAGTCTCTTTTATGGCATCTAAATGCGTTCTTTCCATACCATGACTTGCGGCTACACCAGGACCAATTAAGGCACCTTTACAATCTATACCAGCATGCCATGCTGCCCCAACATCTGAACCATAAAAAGGGAAGATATCTACTACATAATTAATCTTATTGTCTTTAGCTAATTTGATTAATTTAGTCGTAAGTTCATAACTATAAGGTCCACCACTATCTTTAGCTGCAATGCTACAAGCATATTCGTTTCCAGCTAAATCTAAGCCAATACAGCCCATATCACATGTAACGAATTCACTAATTTCTTTAGCTAAAGCACTAGCACCATGTCCTACTTCTTCTTGATGAACAAAGTAAAAATAAGTCATAAAATTAGGCTTTATTCCTTTTTCTTTTAATTCTTTTAAAACACCTAATAATAAACATACTGAAGCTTTATCATCTATAAAGCGTGATTTTAAAAAACCTGATTTAGTTATAGTCGTTTTAGGATCAATAAAAATGTAATCACCATTATTAATACCTAGTTTTAAAACATCATCTTTATTTTTAACAACTTCATCAATTCTAACTACTAAATGATCAAAATCTCTTGGCATACTTTTACTATCAGGATAAACATGTACAGAAGGACTTTTAGATAAAATAGTCCCTGTATAAACCCCATTAAATCTAGTCTTAATTTTACAGTATTCACCATCTAAAGTTGGTGCTAATGGTCCACCTACATTAGTAATACTAAGTGTTCCATCACTATTTATACTTCTTACCATCAAGCCTAGTGTATCAGCATGGGCAGATGTAGCAACAACCTTAGTATTATCTTTGCCTTCTACTTTTACTAAAATTGTATTTTTATGTAATATTTCATAGGAATATCCTATTTCTTTTAGTATTTCACCAATTACATTATTAACTTCTCCATCATAGCCACTAGGTGAATCAGTCAAAAAAATCTTAGGTATAATTTCTTTAATGAATTCGTCTTGCATAAGTTCCTCCTAAATAAAATAAGTGGAATATTCCACTTATTTATAATTTGAATGACGATTTAAGTTCACAACTTCTATTAAATACTAAATGAGAAGCTGTGCTATCTTTATCTAAAATATAATAACCATTTCTAATGAATTGATAATGTGTTCCAACCGCATCATCTTTAAATGATTCTTCAACAAATCCTTCATAAGTGTGTAATGAATTTGGATTTAATTTTTCCATAAAATCTAAATTTTTATTTTCCTCAGTTTCATCAAGCATCAAAGGCTCAAACAAATTAAAACTTGCCTTAATAGCTGTTGTAGCTTCAACAAAATGAATATTACCATTTGGTTTACGCCCATTAAATCCACTTCCTGACTTAGTTTCAGGATCATATGTACAATGGATTTCAATTATATTACCAGCTTCATCTTTAACAACTTCATTACATTTAACATAATAGGCATGCATTAAACGTACTTCAACATCTTTAGCTAAACGTTTCCAATGTTTATTTGGCTTAGTTTCAACGAAATCCTCTTGTTCAATATAACAATATTTAGAGAAAGCAATCTTTCTATTCCCTAATTCTTCATTTTCTTGATTATTTGGGCAATCTAAATATTCAATTTGACCTTCAGGATAGTTATCAATAACTAATTTTAATGGGTGAATAATCGCATGTTTACGTAAAGCTTTTAATTTTAAATCTTCTCTTAAAGCTTCTTCTAATTGTGAGCTTTCAACAGTACTATTAACTCTAGATAAACCTGTACTAACAATAAAATTTTTAATTGCTTCAGGAGTGAAACCTCTTCTTCTTAAACCCACTAATGTTGGCATTCTAGGATCATCATATCCACTAACTTTTTTAGCATCCACTAATTGTTTTATATAACGTTTAGACATAATAGTATTAGTAATATTTAAACGCCCAAATTCATATTGATGTGGCACATGTTTTACTTCGCAATGTTCAATGAACCAATCATATAAAATACGATGATTATCATATTCTAAAGAACATAAACTATGAGTTATTCCCTCAAAGCTGTCTTGTAATGGGTGAGCAAAATCATACATCGGAAAAATACACCATTTATCACCTTGGCGATGATGGTTAATATGCATAATTCTATACATTGCTGGATCACGCATATTCATATTAGGATGTGACATATCAATTTTAGCTCTTAAGGTTTTTTCACCGTCTTTATATTTTCCTTCGCGCATTTCTGCAAATAATTTTAGATTTTCTTCAATGCTTCGATTACGATAAGGTGAATTAATCCCTGGAGTAGTTAATGTTCCCCGCATTTTTGACATTTCTTCTTGTGATAGATCATCAACATAAGCTAATCCTTTTTTTATTAAAAGAATAGCTTTTTCATAGGTTTCTTCAAAATAATCAGAACCATAAAAAACATTTTTTGGAGTATACCCTAACCATTTTAAGTCGGCAATTATTCCTTCAACAAATTCTTGTCCTTCTTTAGCAGGGTTTGTATCATCAAATCTTAAATTAGTATAACCATTAAAAGCAGCAGCTAATTCAAAATTAGTAATAATAGCTCTTGCATGACCTATATGTAAATAAGCATTAGGTTCAGGTGGAAATCTAGTAATGATTTCATTAACTTTTCCTTCTTTAAGATCATTTTCCATTATAGTTTTAATAAAATTATTAATTTCCATAAATAATCACCGGATTAATTATACTATTTTTTGTTTCTTTTAGCAAAAAGAAAATGTTATTATTGAAAAAAAAGAAAAGGACAATAGTCCTTTATCTTAAACAAATTATAAAGTTATTAATTCTACAGTTGTTCCTGTAACTTTTAATACTTTAGCTCCTTCTTCTAATCCTAAAGCTTCTTTAGCAGCTTTTAATGCATCATCAACATTACCTACTAAGCCTTGAATACCCCATAAGATTGAAAGAGTACGACAATCTCTATCATTATTTACTGCATAGAATACATCAGCAGCAGGACGATAAGTAGAAATAGCACTAGCTAAAGCAACATCACCACAAGCTACTACTGCAGCTACATCATATTTTGCACAAACTGTAGCTACTTGTAAACCTGTAATAAATTCATCTGTAACTTCTTCGTTGAATAATACAACGTTATCGATCATTGCGTCATGATCAATAGCTTCTTCTGCTTTTTCATCTATTTTAGCCATATAAGATACTGATTCATAAGGATAATCACCTTGAGCAGATTCACCAGATAACATTGTACAACCTGTACCATCAAGAACAGCGTTGTAAACATCGCTAACTTCAGCTCTTGTAGGACGTGGATTTTGTTGCATTGAATCTAACATTTGAGTAGCTGTAATAATAATTTTACCTTGTGCTTGAGCTAAATAAATCATATCTTTTTGATATTCAGGTACATCCCAAGCATCAACACCAACACCTAAATCACCACGAGCTACCATTACACCATCAGATAGGCTAACAATATCAGCCATGTTGTCAATACCTTCTTGGTTTTCAATTTTAGAAATAATTTTAATATGATCATTTCCTTTAGCAGCTAATATAGCTCTAATATCAGCTATATCTTGAGGACGACGTACGAATGATGCTGCGATGAAATCTAGATCTTGGTCACAAGCAAATTCGATATCAGCTTTATCTTTAGGTGAAATATAATCCATATTTAAGATTACACCTGGAACGTTACAATTACGTTTATTCTTTAATTTACGATCATTTTCAACACGGCAAATTAATTCTTGTTTTGCTTCATCTTTTTCCATTACAGTAAATGTTAAATTACCATCTTCGATTAAGATTTTGCCACCGATATGAATATCGTCATATAAACCAGCATAAGAAATAGCTACTTTATCTTTATTTCCTAAATAAGAATAATCCATAGTTACTCTTATGATATCGCCTTTATGTAACATAACTGGTTCATCATTTTCTAAATAACCAGTTCTAATTTCAGGACCTTTAGTATCTAACATCATACCAACATGCCAATTATTTTCAGCATTTAATTCTTTGATGTTTTTAATACGGAATCCTTGTTCATCATAATCACCATGAGAGAAGTTCATTCTCATAACGTTCATTCCTGCTTCACCAATTAACTTTTTTAAAGTTTCTTTTTGTTCACTTGCAGGTCCAATAGTACATACAACTTTAGTTTTTTTCATTTTTACTTTTTCTCCTTTTATTGTGTTTTTGTTAACATTTTTTCTAAACTTATATCTCTATTACTTGTCATATTAAGCGCATCTTCTAGTTTTGTATAGGTAAGTGAGTTTTTCATTATACCTACCGCTACTCCATAAATATCTTCATGTATTAAATCAATAGCGTAAGAACCTAATCTAGAAGCTAGTAACCTATCCTCTGGGGTCGGTGTCCCACCACGCTGAATATAACCTAATATAGTAGCTCGACATTCATAACCTGAATATTCTTCTACTTCTTTAGCCAACTGATAAACATCAGTTAAGTTTTCTGATATAACTACAATGGCATGTCTTCTACCTTGTAATCTATTTTTCTTTAAATCTTTTAACAATTGATCTTTATCAAGGCCAGTTTGACTAGTTATTATATATTCTGCACCACAACATATACCCGAATATAATGCTAAATCTGGGCAATGACGTCCCATTACTTCAATTATTGAACATCTTTGATGTGATGAGGAAGTATCTCTTAATTTGTCTATCGCATCACAGGCGGTATTTAATGCTGTAGAAAAGCCAATCGTAAAATCCGAAGAAGCTATATCATTATCTATAGTTCCAGGTATTCCGATACACTTTATTCCCATCTCTGTAAGTCTAAGTGCACCGGTATATGTTCCGTCACCACCTATACAAATCAAAGAATCAATATCGTGTTTCTTTAATTGTTTTACCGCTAGTTCTCTAACTTGCGGATATGCGAATTCCGGAAGTCTAGCAGTACCTAAGATAGTACCACCCCGATTAAGGATTTCACTAACATCTTTACGATCAAATTCTTGAATTTTTCCTTCGATTAAACCCTTATAACCGTCGTAAACACCAAATATTTGATCACCATACGATAAGGCTGTTCGCACTACGGCTCTTATAGCCGCATTCATGCCTGGAGCATCACCACCTGATGTTAAAACACCAATTCTCATTTAAATCACTCCGAACTAAATTATAACAATATTTTATGCTGTAATCAAGAAAAATAGCATTTTTAACTCACTTAATTAAAAGAAAACTATAGTTTATAAAGTAGATTAATAATGGAAACGCTTTTATAGTTTTTTATTGACAAATAACTACTTAATTATTACAATTAAGTTAGTAAATTATGATTAGGAGATTTTTTATATGAAAAAACTTATTGGGGCAGCAATATTAGGGCAATCAGGAGGTCCTACATCAGTTATTAACGCCTCTGCTGCAGGTGTATTTATTGAAGCATTAAAACATCCTGAATATATTACAAATGTGTATGGTGCTAGACATGGTATTAGAGGAATCTTAAATGAAGAATTTTATGATATAAATCTTGAAGATCCTGAAGAATTAGCTTTATTAAAAACTACACCATCATCTGAAATTGGTTCAGTAAGATATAAATTAAAACCATTAGAACAAGATGATTCTGAATATCAAAGATTATTAGAAGTATTTAAAAAGTATAACATTCGTTACTTCTTCTACAATGGTGGTAACGATTCTATGGATACATGCAACAAAGTATCAAAATTCTTTAAAGACTCAGGCTATGAATGCCGTTGCATCGGTGTACCTAAAACAATCGATAACGACTTGTGCGTAACTGATCATTGTCCTGGTTATGCTAGTGCTGCACGCTATGTAGCTACTACATTAATGGAATTATCAAAAGATGCTAACGTTTATGACACACCTATGATTACAGTTGTAGAAATAATGGGACGCAATGCTGGTTGGTTAACTGCAGCTGCATCTTTAGCTTCATATAAAGGAGCAGGTCCAGATTTGGTATATTTACCTGAAGAAACATTCGATATGGATTTATTCTTCAAAGAAGTTGAAAATGTATTAGCTAGACGTAATGGCAAAGCTTTAATTTGCATATCAGAAGGTGTAAAAGATAAAAACGGTAAATATATTCCAGAAATATTCCAAGAATTAGAAAAAGATTCTTTCGGTCATTCTCAACTTGGTGGTTCAGCAACTATTTTAGCTAATGAATTAAAAAAGAGATTCAAAACTAAAGTTAGAGGCATCGAATTTAGTTTAATGCAACGTAGTGCTCAACATCTAGCAAGTAAAGTCGATGTAACAGAAGCATTTACAGCTGGACAAAAAGCCGTTAAAACTGCCTTAAGTGGTAAAACAGATTATATGGTTGGTTTTGAAAGAACATATGATCATAATGGTAATTACAAATGCAACTATGTATTAATTCCACTTGAACAAGTAGCAAACGGCGAAAAGAAAGTCCCAACTGAATGGATTAAACCTGACCATTCAGGTATGACTGAAGACTATATTAATTATGCTTTACCTTTAATCCAAGGTGATTGTAAAGCTCCATTAGAAGATGGACTTCCAAGATTTGCTAGATTAAAGAAAATTTTAGTAAATAAATTATAATCTATGCCTTCCAAATAAAGGGGATTGACAATCAATCCCCTTTATTTATGCTTATTCATTTTTTATTTTATCGATATAATTTTTAATTATTTCTTTTCTTTTTACAATTCCAATAAAAACAAATCTATCATCAACAATCGGTATAAAGTTTTGATTTGTTGCTGCTTCTAATATTTCATTCATATCCGCCTCTATAGATAATGCTTCATAAGGCCTATGCAACTTAATATCTTTAAAATGTTTGCTTTCAGCAACCTCTTTGTCAAAATTACATTTATAAATAAATCTTAAAATATCACCATCAGAAATTGTAGAAACATAAGTTCCATCATGTTTTAAAACTGGTATAACATTAAATCTATGAACCTGCATCTTTTCTATAATTTGTCTTACCGTATCATCATCATAAACAAAATCAACATCTTTTTTGGGAGTTAAGAAAAATAAAACATTCATAAATAACCTCACTAATTATGGGATAAATTTGCTAAAAAAGCTTGACTATATCTTTTTTCATAAGGAATAAAATATTTCTTATTATCTTTAATCACAAAGGCCCCTGTATCAAAAAAATAAAACGGGATTCCTAATTTTAAGGCATCATCACTAATCTTTTTAGCCGCTAAATAATCTAATGGCCTAGCCCCCTTACCATTTTCACCACCACAATCTATATAAGCGATATCTGAG
>CASEZJ010000037.1 GCA_949292525.1 uncultured bacterium
TTTTCCCTCCTTTAATATGTAAAAAATACTGTGTTTAGCACAGTATTTTACTTTTGAGACTTTTCTATATATGATACTAAATCTTTAACAGTTTTGATATCTTCTGTTTCATCTGCTGCAATCGAAATATTGAATTCATCTTCTAAATCCATAATTATTTCTACAGCATCAATACTATCTGCGCCTAAGTCTTCTTTTAAATTAGCATCTAAAGTAATCTTTTCTTCAGATACTTTTAAGTTTTTAGCAATTATGCTTTTTACACTTTCAAATACACTCATTTTAATCCTCCAAATATAACGCCATAATTTTAACAAATTATTTGCCAAAAGTAAACTATTAACGCTTAACTTCTAAATTCTTTATTGCACTTTTTACTTCACCATCAATTTGTAATAGATCATAATTCATTTTAAAGCTAAATTCATGACCAGTAACAAATTTTACAGCGTTTTTAGCAATTATATGCTTACCAATGAAAATTAGTGGGAATATACAAAGTAGCTTTTTAAAACCCACATTATGAATGACAACAAATTCTAGTTCATTATCAAGGCGGTTAGACTTAGGGCTTATTTTCATACCGCCACCAAAATATTTACCATTTTGAACTACAAAAAACCAAACATTATCGTAATGATATTCCTTACCATCGATAATGGCGGTTAATTTAAAAGGTTTAAAGTGAAAAAATGCTCTAAAAGCTATTTTAAAATATGATTCTTTCTTCTCTAGACGATAATTTTCATATTGTTTTTGACAGGTTAAGGCATCGATTCCGATGCCTAAACCATTGACAAAATATTCTTCTTGACCATTTATATAAGCATGGGGTAATTTCTTTACTAGATCTGTAATTTCAAAGAATTTACCCTTTAAATCTCTGGCAAAGTCATTACCACGACCGCAACGATACATATAAATTTTGTTGTTAAGTGATCTAAAGACTTCATTGTTTACAACATTATGAATTGTTCCGTCGCCACCAACAATAACAATTATATCTTCTTCATTAACTAAACTTGATAATTGTAGATAATCGTGTTCATCTAATAAATTTATTAATTTAGTTTCTTTGCCTGATTTTATTAATTTTTTATTAAATTTAATTATTTTTTTAGCTGTTTTACCAGCATTTGATTTAGGATTATAAAGAATATAATACATATCCTAAACCCCCTAATATACTATTTTTTTGCTATAATTTTTCTTTTAATAAGTTTATAAATTTCCATTAAAACTATAACAGATATTGCAAGACCAAATACAATTGCTAATTCCGCAGCTGATAATGGTACTAAATTAAATAATGTATTTACGCCTGGTATATATAATACACCTAATTGTAAAGTAATACCAATAACAAAGGCAATATTTAATGTTTTATTATTAAATGTTTCTTTAGAGAAAATACTATGCTCAGATTTAACATTATAAGCATGGAATAATTCGGCTGTAGCTAAAGTCATAAATGCCATTGTCATACCATGAACATTTTCAACATTATCGTATTTAACATCAAAGACAAATTCACCAATTAAATAAGCAGCTAAAGTAATTAAACCGATAAATATACCTTCAAAAGCAATGTTCCAACCAATATGACCGGCGAAGAAACCTTCTTTTTTAGGACGTGGTTTTTCCTTCATTACACTTTCTTCTGGTTCTTCCATACCTAAACCAAAGGCAGGTAAACTATCTGTAATTAAATTAACCCATAATAATTGTACAGCAACTAAAGGTTCACCAATCGAAATATCTTTATTTACTAAACCTACAATTAAAGCAATTATTGTAGCTACAAAGATTACAATTACTTCACCAATATTACTTGACAATAAGAATCTAATACATTTCTTAATATTAGAATAAATGCCTCGACCTTGTTTTACAGCTTCTACTATTGTTGAGAAGTTATCATCTGTTAAAATCATATCAGCAGCTTGTTTAGCTACATCAGTACCAGTTATACCCATTGCACAACCAATGTCTGCGCGCTTTAAGGCAGGTGCATCATTTACACCATCACCTGTCATAGCAACTACCATTTCATTTTTTTGCCATGCATCTACAATTCTAACCTTATCTTTAGGTGCTACACGGGCAAATACGCGATAATCATCAATTGTTTCAGCTAAGGTATCATCATCTATCTTATCTAATTCTTGACTTGTTATTGCTTTTTTACCTTCTTGTAAAATACCTAAATCACGAGCTATCGCTTCTGCTGTAGTAATGTGATCACCTGTGATCATTACTGTTTTTATACCCGCTTCTCTAGCTAAATTTATACTATCCTTAACTTCTGGTCTAGCTGGGTCAATCATACCGACTAAACCAACAAATGTCATGTCTTTTTCTAGATCTTCTTTAGCAGGGATTTCGTTAAATTCTTTAACTGCTAAGGCTAAAACACGTAAGGCACCATTAGCCATTTTTTCATTCATTTGTCTAGCCTTAACTAATTCTTCTTCCTTATTAGTAGATAAACCAATAACTATATCTGGGCCACCCTTTGTTATAGCTACATATTTACCATCTACAGGAATAACAGTAGTCATCATTTTTCTTTCACTATCAAATGGTAAATCAAGTACTCTTTGCCATTTTGAAATATCGGTACCAACATTATTATTAACATCTAGTAAGGCTAATTCAGTTGGATCACCAATTCTTTTTTCACCTTCGATACGTGCATCACAACAAACAGCAAAGTATGCCAACATTTTAGCTTCGCTCTCTGTTATATTTTCAATATCTTTTAACTCATTTTCATAAAGTTTAACTACTGTCATCTTGTTTTGCGTTAAAGTACCAGTTTTATCTGAACAAATTACATTAGTTGAACCTAATGTTTCAACTGCTGGTAATTTTTTAACAATTGCATTATGTTTAACCATCTTTTGAACACCAATAGATAATACAATTGTTACAACGGCGGCTAAACCTTCAGGAATAGCAGCAACTGCTAACGCAACTGCTTCTTTAAAGGCATCAAGCCAAATATGAGCTACAGTTAAATCACCAGGATTAATATAATTTTTAACAACTTGTAAAACGAATACAACTGCACAAATTGCTAAACATAAGATACCAATCATCTTACCTACTAAGGCAAGTTTGTTTTGCAATGGTGTAAGTTCTTTTTTACTAGTTTGCAACATTGAAGCTATTTTACCAATTTCTGTCTTCATTCCGGTAGCAATAACTACAGCTTTACCCTTACCATTAGTAGCAAATGTTGATGAAAATAACATATTTTTTTGATCACCAAGTGGCAAGTTATCTGCCTCAAGTTCTTTATTGTTTTTACTAACTGGTAAACTTTCACCTGTTAAACTAGATTCATCTACTTTTAATTCTGTAGCTTCAATAACTCTAGCATCAGCCGGAATAAAGTCGCCTGCTTCAACATAAATAATATCACCAACAACTATATCGCGTGAAGGAATAACTTCAATCTGATTATTTCTTAAAACTCTACAGTTAGGTTGACTCATTTTTTTCAATGCTTCTAGCGATTTTTCAGCTTTGTTTTCTTGGAAAACACCTAATACAGCATTTAAGATAACAACTAATAAAATTATACCAGTTTCTATCCATTCTTCGCTTTCAACGCTTCCCGAAACCACTGCACTAATAATTATTGGTACTATTGCAGCTATAATTAAAATGATAATAAGAACATCTTTAAATTGTTCTAAAAATTTAACTATTAAAGGTGTTTTTTTACCTTCTTCTAGTTCATTAACGCCATACTTAGCTCTGTTTTCTTCTACTTGTGAACTGTTTAAGCCTTGGTATTCATTGACGTTAAGTTCTTCTAATACTTTTTCTAACTTCATTTTTCTCCTCTTTTTTTAAAAAAAGACCTTTATTCTACAACAGAACAAAGGTCTTGCAAATCTAAATGATCATTATATCCGGAATTTCTTCGGGATGTCGAATATAATTACTTTTTAAATAAGTACGCTACTCCCCTTTAAAATAAAGGTCTATTAAATTTGTTGTAAAACAACGAATATATTCTATTAATTTTTTTGTTTAAAGTCAAGATTATTTTTTAAAATTTTTGATTGGTAGTGCATAAGCATACACTAAATCTGACTCATTTATGGCTGCTAATTCAGCTAATGTTTTAAGATAATATTGCGCATTTTTATTGTTTTTAGCTCGCTTAATAAACTTATTTAACGTTTCATTAAAATAAGGGTGACTCATATCACATAAATAGATACGTTCATTATAGAGATCTAAGTTTTTTCTTAAAAAACGATAGAATAGTTTTATTACATTACCATGACTAGTTTTATTTAAAACTTTAGCCGTTATGATGTTATATAATTTAGCTAACTGAAGATAAATAACATCTTCTTTTAAATCTAAATCAATAGTAAATTTATTAAAATTATAGATCTTTTTTATAAGTTCATAACGCCATACGAATCTATTTCTAATATCTTTTTCCTTATATTTAGTTAAATATTCATTATATAATTTATCTAAATCAGTTAATAAATTTTGATACGGAAATTTTTTAAGTATATTAGTAATTAATACTATTAAGTGTTCATTACCAAGATTTAGATTCGATATATTTAATAAGCTTTTTAATAAGCTATTAGTTTCTACATAATATGCAGTAATAAGAGGCAACATTTCAACATTTCTAGTTTCAATTTCACTTTTTTTGCAAATAAAATAAGTGAAATTACTATTAGTTAAACTATTTTTATCTAATATACAATATGCAGTTTCTCTCGATCTTGTGTTGCGATTAGCAGGGTGTCCGACTACATCATTTCTAATATGTTTCAAATTTCTTAATTCTTTATTTTGATTGATATTAATAAATTTTTTACTACCGCTTATTAAATAAGCTAATTCATATAATCCATCAATTGAAACAAATAAAGATTGAAGTAGTCCATATAAAGTCATTAGTTTTTCACTAATCGTTTTTTCTTTATTTAAATCATCAGAATAACATTTTTGAACTTCATTTGTTATTTCTAGTGCAGTTAACGCCCCAACAACTGCATAATCTTTATTGTTAAAATAAGCTTTAATATTAAATTTTTCAATTAAATATTCATTTTCTTCAACTAATTTTACTAAATCCATAAACTAAATTATATGAAGTTTAAAAGTATCTGTACCATAATCTCCAATCCGAGATCCACCTGTGATTAATACTTTATCTCCTTTTTTAATTAATTTTGTTTCAATAGCTTTTTCAATTGCATATGTCATTAATTCATCTGTACTATTTTTTTGTTCACCATAAACCGGATAAACATTCCATGCTAAATTTAATTGGCGACATGCTTTTTCGTTTACACAGATAGCAATAATTGGACAACTTGGTCTATAAGAAGCTAAATTAAAGGCTGTTACACCATTAATTGTAACACAAATTATAGCTTTGGCATCTACTTGATACGCGCAGTTTACAATAGCATTACAAATAGCACTATTAAAATCATTACCTAAATTAAGGGCATTACGGTGATATCTTTCTTTCCAATTGATATTAGCTTCTGTTGCTTCTGCAATATCTGCCATTGCACTTACAGCTTCTAAAGGATATTTACCAGCTGCAGACTCACCAGATAACATAATTGCTGTTGTTCTATCATAAATCGCATTAGCCACATCACTAACTTCTGCTCTTGTAGGACGAGGATTTTGTTGCATTGAGTCTAACATTTGGGTAGCAGTAACTACAATTTTACCTGCACGGTAACATTTAGAAATAATTTCTTTTTGAATTCCTGGTAATATTTTAAATGGAACTTCAACACCCATATCTCCCCGCGCAACCATTACACCATCACTAGCTTCAATGATTTCATCCATCTTACTTATGCCTTCTGTATTTTCGATTTTTGAAATTATTTTTATCTTTTTTGATGTATCATATTTATCTAACAGTTCTCTTAAAGCATAAACATCTTCTTTTCTTCTAACAAAAGATGCAGCTATATAATCGATACATTGTTCAATGCCAAAAATAATATCACTTCTATCTACTTCAGAAATATATGGCATATCAATAATAACATTTGGAATATTGATACTTTTATGGTTAGATAATGAACCATCATTTAAAACTTCAGTAATTACATTTCTACCATCAACTTTAGTTACTTTAAAACTAATTTTACCATCATCAGCTAAAATTTTATCTCCTGCTTTAACAAAATCAGCTAAATTAGGATAAGTTAGGCCACAAATTGTTTCATCACCAAGTAAATCTTTATCAGGTGAAAATATAAATTTATCTCCTGTTTTTAAAGTGATTTTACCATTTTTAAAATCTCTAATCCTAATTTCTGGACCTTTAGTATCTAATAAAATTGGTAGTGGAACACCTAATTCTTCCCTTATTCTCTTCACTCTATCCATTCTAACTTTTTGTTCTTCATGAGTTCCATGAGAAAAATTAAGTCTAGCACAATCAAGGCCATGCTTAATCATGTTTTTTAGCATGTCGTCATTATCACAAGCTGGACCTAAAGTACATATAATTTTTGTCTTACGCATATTAACACCTCTAGGCATATAATATCATATTTTGATTTTTTTTAATAGTTATATTTTAATTTAATTTAGAAAATGCTATAATTTGCATATGCCGTAATAGCACAGTGGTAGTGCAACGCTCTCGTAAAGCGGAGGTCGTAGGTTCAAATCCTATTTGCGGCACCATAATGTAATATTAGCCTTAAAATAGGCAGCAAAAAAGGTCTCACTTCGAGACCTTATTTTAATAAATTGACAAAATTATTTTTAGGTTGATAACCTACAGTTTGACCAACTATCTTTCCTTTTTGAAAAATAATAATAGCTGGTATGCTACTTATACCAAATGCTTGAGCTAATTCTTCTTCTTCATCGACATTAACTTTACCAATTCGATTAGGGAAGTCTTTTTCTAAATCTTCCATAACAGGGCCTAACATTCGGCATGGTCCACACCAAGACGCCCAAAAATCTACTAAAACTTTTTCGTCTTGATTAATGAAATCTTTAAAATTATCTTTGCTTAAATGTAATACCATAATGTCTTCCTCCTTTTGTAAGTTAATTATATGTATTAACTAAATATTTGTCTATTGATTTGCTTAAAAATTGTTTTTTAACAAACACCTTGTGCTAACATAGCGTTAACTACTTTTTCGAAACCACAAATATTAGCTCCTGCTACATAATCATTACCTAAATTATATTTTTTACAAGTAGCTTCAATATTTTTATAAATATTAATCATAATATTTTTTAATTTTTCGTCAACTTCATTAAATGTCCAACTTAATCTTAAACTATTTTGACTCATTTCTAACCCAGAAGTAGCTACACCACCAGCATTAGCCGCCTTACCTGGTATAAATAAAACATTATGTTGTTGAAGATATTTAGTTGCCTCTAGTGTCGTAGGCATATTAGCGCCTTCACAAACAGCAATGCATCCATTATTAACTAAAGCGATAGCATCATCTAAATCTAATTCATTTTGTGTTGCACATGGTAAAGCTATATCACATTTCAATTTAAATACACCTTTACCTTCTTTATAAACTGAAGTAGGTCTAGCTTTTTGATATTCGGTTAATCTTGCTCTTCTTACTTCTTTTATTTCTTTTAATAATTTTAAATCTATTCCATCTTTATCATATATATAACCATTAGAATCCGAAACACTAACAACTTTAGCGCCTAAAGCCATAGCTTTTTCACAAGCATAAATAGCTACATTCCCAGCTCCACTTATAACAACAACTTTATCTTTTAAACTCATGCCATGAGACTTTAATAATTCATCACATATATATAATAGACCATACCCTGTAGCTTCAGTTCTTACTAAAGACCCACCATATGTTAAGCCTTTTCCGGTCAAAACTCCACTAAAATCACCAGTTATTTTTTTATACCAGCCATACATATAGCCTATTTCTCTAGCCCCAACACCAATGTCACCAGCAGGTACATCTTCATTAGGACCGATATATTTATATAATTCCGTTATAAAGCTTTGACAAAAGGCCATAATTTCTCGATCCGATTTACCTTTAGGATCAAAATCACTTCCGCCTTTTCCACCACCCATAGGTAGACCGGTTAAAGAATTTTTAAATGTTTGTTCAAAGCCTAGAAATTTCAAAATACTTTGATTTACACTAGGATGTAATCTTAGACCACCTTTATAAGGACCAATCGCATTAGACCATTGAACGCGATATCCCATATTAACCATAGCTTCACCATTATCATTAACCCAAGGTACTCTAAAAGTAATTATGCGATCTGGGGTAGTAATTCGTTCTAAAATTTTATTTTTTCTATATAAATCTAAATTGGCATCTACACAAGGTTTAATCGATTCTAAAACCTCTTTACATGCTTGTAAAAATTCAGGTTCATATGCATATTTTTCTGCTAAATTATTATAAACTTCTGTTACATAATTCATAATAAATACCTCCATGGGTATATATTAATAAAAAAAATTATTTTTTACAATATTTTTTTATAAAAAGGTATTGACAGCGCTTTCATTATCGGCTATAATGTAGGCGTAAAGAGGGATACATTAAGTAAACTTCAAGAAATATTTTAAATAAGAAAATCTAAGATATAAATTAAGTTAAAAATCTTAGTTGGCTTAGAGGATAGATTTAAAATAGAGAAGTTAACTTATTGTAAATAAATAGGTCTGTCAAGAAAATAGTAATTGAATATTTAAAAAAATATGTTTTAACTTTTAGAAAAAAAGATCTACTATTAAAATTGACGACAAAAAAAGGAAGAGAAATGATTACTTTTTAAATATCATAACTCTTCTTTTTTTATACATTTAACTTCACAATTATAACGACTATTGAAACAAAACCATAACTAAAAAATAGGCCAGAAATGAGTCTTATATAATTGTTAGATTCTCTTAACCCTAAAAATTGAGATTCACCATCTATTATCATAAAAAGCATTAATAATATTGCAATATGAAAATTAACTGGCCAAAACAAAGCAATTGGAATACTAAGTAATAAGCCACCATAAACACCAAGACAACGTGAACATAATGGTAACTGTTTACCATTAATAATAAATGAGCGTTCTCTTAATTGATGACAACCAAATATTAGATGAAAATAAAACATTATTTTTTATCCATCTATTAAACTCTTTATTAGTTATATATTTATTCAAATTCATGACCATATTTTTTACATTTTTTTACAACTCTTTGTTTTCTTTTACCAGTAAGACCTAACAAAGAACCAATAGGAAAACATATGACTGCGCCTAAAATACCTAAAGAGCTTTTATATGGTTCACCCTCAAAATAAGTTACAAATTGGTCATCTTTAGAACCACATATTGGGCATCTAATTATATCTTCTTCTGTTTCTTTAGTTTATATTAGCTCGTGTTTTAATTCACTACCGCAATACATACAATATTTTGAATCATTTTCATTAAGTTTTTGACATTTATCACACTTTATCATTTTAATAACTCCTAGGATAAATTATATTTAATTACAGGGGGCTGTGAAAAAAGTAGCTTAGAATAAACCCATAAATGTCTAAAAGCTGATTTTCACAGCTTTTTTCTTTTTTTTAGTTAAATAGGGTAGAGAAAATATAATAATTATTTTCCCTCCCATTGCACCGTACGTACGGGTCCGTATACGGCGCTACATTTATATTGAACACAAATTAT
>CASEZJ010000038.1 GCA_949292525.1 uncultured bacterium
AGAAGAATATTTTCAGCATTGAAGAAAAAAGGCATAATTGTTGGCTCTAGAGCAAATAAGCATGACAAGTGGCAATTGAAAACTAATGATTAATCATCTCACATTATTAAACTATTTAATAATTAATCTTAAAAACCTAATGCATATAATTAAGGCTGATTCCTTGGTCTTTTTATATATTAGAATCAGTTTTCGCTTAGCAGAATTGGAAACATTTTGCCAAATACTCCAAAGTGTTGAGCTTAACTTTATTTAAGTATATATATAAATTTTATAATCAAATAAATGAATAAACGTCCTTAATTATTATGATGTTAATAAATCATAGTACTTGAGGACGTTTTAATTATTTATTTAAAGTATATTCAGAATGTTTATTAAAATAATCTGACATTATATTAAATAAATCTTCAGCCATTTTATCAATACATTCTCTTTTAGGCAATGAATAATCAGGATAATAAGGTTTTAAAATGTTTTGGTGTATCATAGGTTTTTTCTTCCAAAAATAAAATCCTTTAGGCTTATGGAAAGTAAAACAAATAGGAATGATTGGTACTTTAGAAGTATAAGCAATATGAAAAGCACCAGGCATAAACTTACGAATATGATCACTATAAGGTATTAAATGACCTTCTGGATATATGTGAATAAATTGATTTTTTTTAAGTTCATCTTTTGTTTGTTTAAAAAACTTAATTAATAGTTTTGGGTCTCTAGGAATAGGAACTGCACCACAAAAACGTAGATAAGTTGAAGCTAACCCAAAGCCTAAATTTGTTTCTAGCATTGTGACATACATTTTTTTAGGGAATACGCTAGGCACATTAATGAATGCATCTTGAATTAAGCAATGATTAGAAATTGTTATAGCGCCTTTAATGTTTTTTAGGTTTTCCTTACCGGTTTTTTTAAAGCCCCAAAGGAGATATTTAGCTATAAAACAGCCTATTACTGTTAATAGGATTATAATTTTAGAAAAAATAACGAAAAATATATTATGATTATAAAAAGGATAGTCATCTTTTAGATGGACTTCTCTGACTTTAAAATTGTTTTTATATTCTTTTTCAGCGTCTTCTTGTTCTAATTTATTTTCATCAAGCATTTAGATACACCTCTTGGTAATCATATCATAAAATAAGTTTTAAAACTAGTGAAAATATGATAAAATAAATGAAAGTGGGTGTTTTTATGTTGATTATATATGGAGGTTCGTTTAATCCTCCAACTAAGGCTCATTTAGAGTTGGTTAATTTAATAAAATGTAATTTTGTAGGAGCTAAGATAGTTATAGTGCCAGTTTCTAATAAAAATTATACTTGGAAAGATAATTTAGCTAGTGATGAAGATAGATTAAAAATGTTAAAATTAGAATTCCCAGATTTATTAATTTCTAACTATGAAATGAATAATAAAGAATATCAAGGGACATACAAATTATTATCTGATTTTAAAAAATATGACGATGATATTTATTTCTTAATTGGTAGTGATAATTTAGTACAAATGCCATTGTGGCTTAACTTTGAAAAATTAATTAAAGAATTTAAATTTATAGTTGTTAAAAGACCTACTGATGATATTGATTTTACTAAATTTGGTAGTAATAAAGAAAATTTCAAGGTTATTGAAATGCATAATGAGATATCAGCTACTAAGATTAGAGAAAACGTTGAAAAATATAAGGATTGGTTAATTTTAGATGTTTATAATTATATAAAAAAACATAAGTTATACGAGGTGTAAAATGTTAAAAAATGGTTTTATTAAAGTTGCTTGCGTAACACCAAATTTAGAGGTTGGTAATCCAAAATTTAATATTAAAGAAATTATTTCTTTAGCTAATGAAGCTAAAAGCAGCATAACTGTATTCCCGGAATTATGTATTAGTGGTTATACTTGTGGTGATTTCTTTTATCAAGATAGTTTAATTAAAGATGTATATGGAGCTATAGAACATTTTCGTATGGCAAATGAAAATAAAGGAATCGTCGTTTTAGGTTCTCCTTTAGTTTGTGAAGGCTCATTAATAAATGCGGCTATAGTTTTCAAACATCATCAAATACTTGGGGTAGTTCCTAAAAGAACGATTCCTAATAATCATGAATTTTATGAAAAAAGATGGTTTAAATCAGCACGAAATATAACGACAAATCGAATTTATATAAATGGTTTTATGTATCCGTTAGGCCAAATTTTATTCCATGACTATGCTAATCATATTCATTTTGGGATTGAAATATGTGAAGATATGTGGTCAAGTATTACACCAGCAAATAGTTTAGCTTTATGTGGTGCTAATATGACTATAAATTTATCAGCTTCAAATGAAGTCTTATATAAAAGTGAAATTAGAAGAAATACAGTATTAGAAAATTCCAGAAGAAATACAGGTGCCTATATTTATGTTTCAGCAGGTGTTAATGAATCAACTTCTGATACGGTATATAGTGGTCATAATATAATTGCTTGTTGTGGCGGATTAGTAAAAGAGACTGAAAATTTTAGCCCTAATTCAGAGATAATATATGCAGATATTGATTTAGAAATGATTGAGTTTCAAAGAAGAAATCAAACAGATATGCATGATGACATTATTGTTGATTTTAAATATCAAGAAGTTGAATTTAGTTTACTTGAAAGTGAAGAGTATCACTTTGAAGATCAAATTGATACTACACCATTCGTTCCAAAAAAAGAAGAATTAGCATGTTTTAATAAGATTGCAAGTTTGCAAGAATATGCATTATATAAGCGATTAAAACATACGGGTGTTAAGAGTGTAGTTATTGGGGTTAGTGGTGGTTTAGATTCTACTTTAGCTTTATTAGTTTCCGTTGAAGCTTTTAAACATTTAAATCTAGATTTAAAGGGTATTATTGCGGTTACTATGCCTGGGATGGGCACAAGCACAAGAACTAAGACTAATGCGGTTAAAATGATGGAATCTTTAGGTCTAACAGTACTTGAAAAGCCGATAGAAAAAGCTGTTTTACAACATTTTGCTGATATTGAGCATGATCCTAATATTAAAGATGTAACTTATGAAAATGCCCAAGCTAGAATTAGAACTTTAATTTTAATGGATTTAGCTAACAAATATAATGGTATAGTTATAGGTACTGGCGATATGTCAGAACTTGCCTTAGGCTGGTGTACTTATAATGGTGATCAAATGTCAATGTATGGTATTAATGCTGGTATACCTAAAACACTAGTTAAATTTATGATTAAATATTATGCTTTAACTAAATTTAAGAATATTGCTGCTACTTTAAATGACATAATTGAAACTCCAATTTCACCAGAATTATTAGGAGAAGACCAAAAAACTGAAGATAGTATTGGAAAATATGAAATAAATGACTATATATTATGTAGATATCTTAATTGTGGTGATAATGAAGAAAGAATGATTTTCCTTTTAAAAATAGCTTTTAATTTATCAGAAGAAGAAGCTAGCAAATATGTGAAAAACTTCATCTTTAGATTCTTCACTCAACAATTTAAAAGGCAAGCTACGCCAGATGGGCCAAAGATTTTAAATGTATCTTTAGCGCCACGTGGTGATTATAGAATGCCAAGTGATATAAAAAGGTGGTAATTAAAATGGCTAAAAAAGTAATATTAGGCTTATCAGGTGGGGTTGATAGTAGTGTAGCTGCCATTAAATTATTACAAGCCGGATATGAAGTAGAAGGCATGTTTATGCGTAATTGGGATAGTGCTACTAATAATGATATTTTAGGTAATCCTGATTTAAATGATGATGTTTGTCCACAAGAACGTGATTATCAAGATGCCAAAGCGGTAGCTGATAAATTGGGTATTAAATTACATAGAATAGATTTCATAGCCGAATATTGGGATTATGTATTTACTTATTTTATTAATGAATATAAAAAAGGTAGGACTCCTAACCCTGACATAATGTGTAATAAATACATTAAATTTGCAACATTTTTAACTGAAGCTAAACGACTTGGGGCTGATTATATTGCTATGGGTCATTATGCGCGAGTTAAACATCTAGAAGACCATTCGCTTTTATTAAGAGGAGTAGATGATAATAAAGATCAAACCTATTTTCTTTGTATGATAAATCAAGAACAATTAAGACAAAGTCTATTCCCGATTGGCGATATGTTAAAAAAAGAAGTAAGAAAAATAGCATCAGAATATGATTTAGTTACAGCAAAGAAAAAAGATTCAACCGGAATATGTTTTATTGGGGAACGAAATTTTAAACAATTTTTAAAAAATTATTTACCAGCTAAACCGGGTAACATGGTAACTTCAGATGGTAAGATTGTAGCTAAACATGATGGACTAATGTATTACACAATCGGCCAGCGAAAAGGTTTGGGGATTGGTGGAAGTCATGATTTTTTAAATGAGCCTTGGTTTGTAATTGGTAAAGATTTAGAAAAAAATGAATTGATAATAGGTCAAGGTGAAGATAATAAATATCTTTATTCTAATCGTTTATATGCAAGTGAATGCAATTGGATTTATGACAAACCTTTAGAAAACAAAGATTATACTGCTAAATTTAGATATCGTCAAAAAGATATTCCAGTTAGGATTAAATATTTAGCTAATGATAAGATAGAAATAATATATAATGATATGGCTAAAGCTGTAACACCAGGTCAAGCGGCTGTTATTTATGATGGCGAAATATGCCTTGGTGGCGCAATAATTAACGAAGTATACATGGATCTAGAAAAGAGAAGATATTAATGGAAATTAAGGGCATTTTCAAACAAACGATTTTCGCATCTTCAACTTCGAATTATAAAATTATCTTAATAGAAGTTAACGGAAAAACCGAAGTTGTATGTGGTGATTTTATTAATCTTGATGAAGGACTAAATTATATATTTATTGGTGACTATATAAAACACCCTAAATATGGTAAACAATTTAAGGCTTTATCATATAAGAAAGATAAAGATACTAAAAATGGACTTATCACTTTTTTAGCTAGTGATAAGTTTATAGGTATTGGTAAAAAAACTGCCACAAAGATAGTCGAAACACTTGGTGAAAACGCCCTTAATTTAATTGTTGAAGATAAAGCAAACCTAGATTTAGTACCAGGTTTAAATGAGACAAGAAAAAAAATAATATATGAAATTTTAAAAACTAAAAGTGATGAAGATAGTATCTTTTTAGAATTATATAATTTTGGTTTAACCTCAACTATGGCTAAAAAGCTTTATGAAAATTATGGTATTAATACATTAACTTTTATTAAAGAAAACCCTTATCGTTTAATTTATGAAGTTAGTGGTTTTGGCTTTAAAAGAGCAGATGAAATAGCTTTAAATTTAGGGTTTGCCAAGGATAATGAGATTAGAATTCAAGAAGCAATAATTTATTGTTTAACGAATATGTGCTATAAAGATGGTAATATATTTGTATATAAAAAGGATTTATTAGCAGAATCTATAAATTTTTTAGAAATAAGTGAAAAACCTATTCTTGAAAAAATGGAATATTTAAATATAAATAAAAAAATAATAATTAAAGATGCTAAAATATACCCTATTAATTTATATAATGCAGAATTAAATGTAGCTAAATATTTAAGGGCCATAAACGAAGCACCATATAAAAAATACACTGCTGAAAAAATAACAAAAGCCTTAGAAGTAATAGAAAAAGAAATGAATATTTGTTATACAAAAGCCCAAAAACAAACTCTTCTTGAAGTGCTAAATGACAAAGTTGCTATCATAACCGGGGGACCAGGAACAGGTAAAACAACTATAGTAAAGGCCATAATTAATCTCTATTTAAAACTAAATAATCAAACAGAAAACACCGACATTTTGCTTCTAGCCCCAACAGGGCGGGCTGCTAAAAGGTTACAAGAAGTTTGTCATATTCAAGCCTCAACAATTCATAAAGGTTTAGGTTATGACTATAGTGGAATTTTTAGTTTTAATAATATGAATTTATTGCCATATAAATTAATTATTGTTGATGAAAGTAGCATGATAGATATTGAACTAGCTTATCATTTATTAGATGCTATAAATTATAAAGCTAAATTAATTTTTATAGGTGATGAATTTCAATTACCTAGTGTAGGTCCAGGGGAATTTTTACATGATATTATAGCTTCTAATTTATTTAAATGTTACCGTTTAATAGAAGTTATGCGGCAAGTATCTGATAGTAATATAATAAAATTAGCTAATATGGTGTTAAAACAAAATATTGACAAGAAAATATTTTTATTAAAAAAAGAAGTTTATATTTATAATTTACTACATAATAATTTAAAAGCTAAAATTAAACAACTTTTAGATAATTACTTGCAAAGTGGTAATGATTTAAAAAATCTACAAATTTTAATACCGATTTATAGTGGTAATTTTGGTATAGATGAGATTAATAAGTTTGTTCAAGAAAATTATAATCCTAATAAAACCAAGTTATTACAAACAAACGAAAAAGTATTCTATATTAATGACCGGGTTTTACAACTTCAAAATGAACCGGAAAAAGGTATTATGAATGGTGATATAGGATATGTAGTAGATATAGATGATAAAGAAATATTGGTGGATTTTAATCATAAGTTAGTTAGATTAAATAAAAATGATTTAGAAAATCTAACCTTGGCGTATGCTATTTCTGTTCATAAATCACAAGGCGCAGAATATGATTATGTAATATTCCCAATATTACAAAATTATTCATTAATGTTAAAAAGGAAACTAGTATATACAGCTATTACTAGAGCTAAGAAGAAATTGATTTTATTAGGAGATATCGATTATTTAAATTTAAGAATTAAATTAAAAGAAGGATTACGTAATACTTCATTAATTGACCAATTAATTTTAAAAAAAGAGTTAACCCCTTATGATTTTTTATAATTCTTAAAAAAATTATCTAAAGAAAAATTTAAGTACTTTTGTAATAAATATAACTGATTTAAAGATGGCTCTTGTAGTCCATTTTCAATTCGAGAAATAGTGCCTTGATCAGTGTCTACATATTTAGCTAAAGTGCTTTGCTTAATATTATGTTTAAGACGATGTTTTTTTATAAAGTTTCCGAAGGCATTTTCTTGCATAGTTACTCCTTTTTTTAAAAAAATATTTAATTTCTAGGTCAATATGTAGTATAATTAGAATGTTATGTATATGAGACCGAGAAAGGAGAAAATAATTAAGAAAATTAATTATTAATATAAATTATGAAACATTTAAAATCAAAAGAAATAAGACAAATGTGGTTAGATTTTTTTAAAACCAAAGGGCATAGTGTAGAACCTTCAGCATCTTTAATTCCGGATAATGATCCAACATTACTTTGGATTAATGCTGGGGTTGCTCCATTAAAAAAATATTTTGATGGCCGCGTTGTACCAGATAATCATAGAATTACTAATGCGCAAAAATGTATAAGAACAAACGATATAGAAAACGTTGGTAAAACAGCTAGACACCATACCTTTTTTGAAATGTTAGGAAACTTTTCAATTGGTGACTATTTTAAGGAAGAAGCTATTGAATTTGCTTGTGAATTATTATTTTCTGATAAATGGTTTGGTTTTGCTAAAGATAAAATTTATATTACATATTATAATAAAGATTTAGTAGCTAAAGATTTATGGTTAAGTCATGGTATAGCAGAAGACCATTTAATCCCAATGGCAGATAATTTCTGGGAAATTGGTGAAGGACCATGTGGACCAGATACAGAGATGTTCTATGATCGTGGCGAAAAATATGATAAACGTGGTAAAGAATTAATAGAACAAGATATTGAAAATGATCGTTTTATTGAGATTTGGAATATTGTATTTAGTCAATATAATGCTAAGACAGGAGTAAAAAGAGAAGATTATCAAGAATTACCTAGTAAAAATATTGATACTGGGTGCGGTCTTGAAAGATTATGCTGTGTTATGCAAGAAGTTGATACTAATTACGATACTGATTTATTTAGGCCAATTATTAAAAAAACTGAAGAAATAGCAAACGTTAAATATAACGGCCAAATGGCTTTTAAAGTAATAGCTGATCATGTTAGAACTGTAAGTTTTGCAATAGCTGATGGGGCTACTTTGTCAAATGAAGGCCGTGGCTATGTTTTAAGAAGAGTTTTACGTCGAGCTATGAAATATGCAAAACAAATTGGTTTAAATCGTCCTTTCATGGCTGAATTAGTTGATGTTGTTATTGAAATTATGGGTGATTTTTACCCGCAATTAATTAATAAAGCTTCTATAATTAAACAAATTATTACTAATGAAGAAAATAAATTTTTAGAAACATTAAATATCGGTGAAAAAAGATTAAATGAATTAATTAAAAAAGGTGAAAACATCAGTGGTAAAGATGCATTCACTTTATATGATACTTATGGTTTCCCTCTTGAATTGACAAAAGAATATGCAAGTGATTTTAATTTAACAGTTGATGAAGAAGGATTTAAAGCTGAAATGGCTTTACAAAAGGAAAGAGCACGTTCTTCACGTAAAGATGTAGAATCTATGAATAGCCAAAATGAAGAATACATGCAATATAAAGCTGAATCAAAATTTATAGGTTATGATAAATTAGAAACTAAAACTAAAGTTATTAAAGTCTTTGCTGAAGGTATAGTTCTACAAGAAACACCTTTTTATGCTACATCAGGTGGTCAAGTTGCTGATAAAGGTTTAATTAATAAAGTAGAAGTTAAAGATGTTATCAAGTTACCTAACGGACAACATCTACATATTATGGATGTTAAGGGGTTTAGCGAAGGACTTGAAGTTATAGCTAAAGTAGACGAAAAATATCGAATGGCAATTACTAAAAATCATTCAGCTGCGCATTTATTGCAAAAGGCTTTACAAGAAGTTTTATCTAAAGATAGTCATCAACAAGGACAATTAGTTAATGATAAATTTGTTAGATTTGACTTTAATAATTATGAAGCTTTATCCGATCAAGACTTATTAAAAATTGAAAAATTGGTTAATGATTATATTAAAGAAAATCATAAAGTTAATATTTCATACATGAGTATTGAAGATGCCAAAAAAGCTGGAGCTATGGCCTTATTTAGCGAAAAATATGGCAATGTCGTAAGAGTTGTAGATATGACTGTTTCTAAAGAATTATGCGGTGGATGTCATGTTTTAAAAACTAGTGATATAGAAGAATTTATGATTGCAAGTTATGAATCTATAGGTTCTGGTATCTTTAGAATTACCGGAACTACTAGCAAAGAGGCATTTAAATTATTAAAAGAAAACTTGACTAATGTTTATAGTGATATCAATTTATTAGTTGCTAAAGCAAATAAATTAATAAACGAACATAAAAGTTTAAATATTAGTAATACAGTTATTTATCAAGAACCGCAATCTAAAGGCTATCAATATATTTTAGACTTACGTAAAGAAGAAACAAGGTTACAAAAAGCACTACATGATTTAGAATTAGAAATTAATAAGGCTAACCGAGAAAATTCAGTTAAAGATTTAGCAAAATATGAATCTTTAATTATTAATAATAAATTAGTAACAGAAATTGATATACCAAAAAATCTCTTAAAAGATGTAGCTAAGACTTTAATGAATAACTATAATTTAGATGTTTGTTTCTTAGCATATAATGATAATGCAAGCATTACCTTTGTTTGTGCCGCAAAAGGATGTTATAATGCAAGCATTACATTTGTTTGTGCTGCAAAAGGATGTTATAATGCGGTTGAATATATTAAATTAGCTACTAGCATTACAGGTGGCGGTGGCGGTGGTAAGCCAGATATGGCTCAAGCCGGTGGTAAAGATGTAACGAAGTTAGACTTAGCATTAAATAAAGTTAAGGAAATGTTATGCGCATAATTGGTTTAGATTTAGGCTCTAAGAGCTTAGGTATAGCTATATCAGATGAATTAAATATTTTAGCTAGTAGTTTAACTACTTATTATTTTAAAGAAGATGATTATAAAGCAGCCGTAACTTATTTACTTGATTTGTGTAATAAATATCAAGTAAAAAAAGTGATTTTAGGTTTACCTAAACACATGAATGGTGATTTAGGAATTAGAGCTAACATTAGTTTTGAATTTAAAAAAATGATCGAAGAAAAAGCCGATATTGAAGTGATTTTATTTGATGAACGTTTAACAACATCCCTAGTTGATAAAGCAATGTTAGAAGGTAATTTAAAAAGAAAAAAAAGAAAGGAAAAAAAGGATGAATTAGCTGCGGCTATTATTCTCCAAAATTATTTAGATCGAGGTAAATTATGACAGAATATATTATTATTAACGCAGATGGTAAAGAATTAAAATGCCCAATTATTTTTACATATGAATCAAAAGAATTTGGTCATAAATATGTTATTTTTAGACATCAAGATTCTGATGAAATAAGTGCGATGATCTATGAAGAAAAAGATGATAAATCAGGCACTCTACTTCCTGTTGAAAATGACGAAGAATGGGATCATTTAGAAGAAGTAGTAAATCAATATTTCGAAGAACATCAACAACATCATCACCATGATGGTTGTCATTGTGATGATTGTGATGGTTGTGGTTGTGGTCATGATTCAGCATGTGATTGTGACTGTGATCATGATTGTGATTGCCACCATGAATAATATAGATAATATTAAAGAATACGCAAAAATAAATCGGGTTCCAATAATTAATGATGAAGGTTTAGTTTTTTTACTAGAACAAATAAACAAATATCAAGTTAAAGAAGTATTAGAAATAGGTTCAGCTATAGCCTATTCAGCAATAATGATGGCTAAAAATGGAGCTAATGTTACGACAATTGAACGCGATCAAAAAATGTATGAACAGGCTATAAAAAACATAGCTGATTTAGGTTTAACAACGAAAATTAAAGTTGTTTATAAAGATGCATTAACTGCGTTTGCTGATGTAGCTTCTAAAGAATATGATTTATTATTTATTGATGCGGCAAAGGCCCAGTATGAAAAATTCTTTAATCTTTATACCCCTTTATTAAAAAAAGGTGGTATTATTATTTGTGATAATTTAGACTTTCATGGTCTAGTAGAAACTGATTTAACGCAATATAAAAGACATTTAAGACAAATGCTTACAAAAATTAAAAAATTCCGCACTTTTTTAATAAATAATCCCGACTACATCACAACTATTTATAAAATAGGTGATGGATTAAGTTTATCTATAAAAAAATAAGTGTTAATCTTCAAGATAAGTTTTTATTTTGGAGATTTTTTAACAATAATTGCTAAAACTTAAAATATATCGTATAATGATATAAAGGAGTGAGCAAAATGGATTTAAAAAAACGTAAAGACGTAATAGAAATGGTAAAGCATCTTTCTTACTTTTTTGATAAATATAAAGATAAATTGTGCGAACCATATGGTTTATCAAGCGTTCAATCAAAAGTTATATTAGATGTCTATCATAATGAAGGAACTAAAATAACTGGTATATGTTCACGTTTGAATAAAGAAACTAATACTATTTCACCATTAATTAATCGCTTAATAAATCATGGCTATTTATCAAAGGTAAATGATGAAAACGATAAGCGGGTTTATTACATATATTTGACCGATAAAGCCCATAACATTATGGCAAATTTAATGAGCGACATAGAAAAAGCAACGTGGCCTCTTTTTGATTCTGTAGACCCAAGCGAATTAGATATGATTTATAAATCATTAAAAATATTAATGAATGTGATAAAGGAGTAATATGCGCTACTTAATAGCTTCTGATATTCATGGCTCTTATCAAGATGCCAAATTTATATATGACAAATTTAATGAACAAAAATATGATTATTTAATTTTATTAGGTGATGTTTTATATCACGGACCACGTAATGATTTACCTGAAGATTATAACCCTAAAGCTGTTATCACTTTATTAAATCAAATAAAGGATAAAATAATATGCATAAAAGGTAATTGTGAAGCCTATGTAGATCAAATGGTTTTACAGTTTAAGATCCGTGAATGTCATTTTATAGATTTAGGAAAAAGAACATATTATTTATGTCATGGCCATAAATTATTATTTAATAAAGATGATTGCCAAGCTAATCAAATCGTTTTATATGGTCATTATCATATTCCTAGTCTTAAAGTATATGATGATATAACTTATATTAATGTAGGTAGTATTGCCTTACCTAAAGAGAATAATCCTAAAACATATGCCATTTTAGATGAAAATGGTATAAAAATATATGATATTAAAGATAATGAACTTTTTTCTTATTAGATTGCTAAAACAGCAATCTTTTTTTCTATATATATAATGAGAGGTGATTATGTGAAATATTTATATTATATATTTTTAGCTGTAATACTAATAACTTTAGGCTTTAATAACATAATAAATAAAAAAGAAGAAACAGTTGTAGAAGCACCTAAAATAGATTATATAACAATTAATGCTAAAGGATATTGTTCTAAACCAGGAACTTATGAAATCCCTAATCATTATAGAAAAGATAAAATACTAGAATTAGTAGGAGCTAGTGATAGTTCAATCTATCTTGATTTTGAAGTGGAAGATGGCTTAGAAATAGTATTTTATGAGCCACCTTTAAATCCCATTATTATTGAAAAAGCTAGTTTTGAAGAATTAGATAGTTTACCAGGAATAGGTGAAGTAAAGGCTAATAAAATATTAGAATATTTAGAAGCTAATTTAATGTTTAAAGATTGGGCTACATTCTTTTCGTTAGTCGGAATAAAAAATGCAAAAGACCAGTTGGAAATTAAACTTAAGGCAGTATTGCGATAAACTGCATTTTATAGTATTTGCTCAAGTATTTCTAGCAATAGCTTTAATTATTAAATTATTTATTATTGTATATATAATTTATATATATTTTTTATTTAAAAGAAAGTTAATAAATGAAAAATTAAAAATATTATTAATATTACTGTCATTAATATTTATATTTTTATTCTTGTTTTATAATATTAGTCCAAATTATATTAATGGT
>CASEZJ010000039.1 GCA_949292525.1 uncultured bacterium
TAAAAAGCTTACTTCTTTTCTCTATGAACAGTATGTTTGCGGCAATGAGGACAATATTTTTTAAATTCTATACGTTCAGGAGTTGTCTTCTTGTTTTTATCTGTATAATAATTCTCATTTTTACATTCTGTACATACTAACTTTACTAAATCTCTCATAATATCCCTCCAGACATTAAATTGCTGTTTAATTATAGCAAAAACCCATATTTAATGCAAGCAAAAATTAAACTGAACTTAAATTTTTAGAGATTAGTTGACCTTTATACATACAGTCAACTAAAACAAGTTCAAACTTAAATGGGTCTTGGCTATGCATTTTAATAAAATTTAATTTAATCTTGCTATTAAAAATACATTTTTTAAATAAAGCCTTAGGATATACTTTATATCTAGCACCATTTGGATACCATGGTCTTCCTAAATAAATATCATGATTAGCTTGAACTTTAAAGATACAGTTAAAAAATTTAAATCCATCTTCATAAATTTGATATGTATTAGGTGCTATAATATACCCACTGTTTAAAGACTCGATTATGCAACTATGAAATTCACAACTTGCACTACCAAAAATATAATCAACATCACCACAAATATAACAATTGTTAATTTTAATATTATTACCTAAATCAATATATAATGTATCTTGTTCAGAATGAAATGAACAATTATTTAGTTCAATATTCGAAGCCTCACTTTTAAAGGCTACTGCTTGTTGATTCTTTTTGTTTTTGTCTTTGCGGTGAGAATTAATAAAAATTATACCTTGGGCTTTAAAGTTATCTGCTCCTTCTTTAACTGTGAAGGTTGCACTACCTGTAGTTCCTACTAATTTTTGACCATCACCACCTAATTCAGGTGGTAAAATTTTACCATGATAATCATCATAAATTATTTTAGCATCTTCACCAATAATTGTAATATTAGGTTTAGTTATATATATTTTTTCATTGAAGATTCTAGATCCTAAAAATAAGGTTTCATTTTCAGCTAAATTAGCTATTGCTTCATTTAAAGTTATATTACTCTTAGATATGTCTACCATTTTATGCACTTTCTTTAACGTTTAATTCACAATTTAAAATCACATCACTAGTTTTAGCTTCTGGATTTTCTATTAATTCTCTTAAACTTGTAGCACTAGCAATAGCTGTTTCATAAACCTTATTGTCAATAGCGGTTAAAGTAGGATTTGTTAATTCACAATACTTAGAATCATCAAAACCAATTACTAAGCAATCTTTACCAACCTTAATTCCCGCATTAACTAAAGCTCTAATTGCGCCCATAGAAATCAAGTCTTCACCACTGATTATAGCTTCAACATACGGGCAGTCAAACAATATTCTTCTTGTAACATCATGCCCATTAAATAAATCATTTGTATGATAAATTAAAGGAGTTAACATTGCTTCATTCATAGCTTTTTTATAACCTTCAACTTTACTTAATGCAGATTGATTATTACCATACTGGATATATGCTATTTGTTTACAATTTTTATTTATTAAATATTTAGTCCCTTCATAAATTCCCTTTTGGTCGTCAACATATATCGCACGATTACGATTAACATTAATCTTGCCATTAGTAGAAACGACCGGAATATTATGAATGCTTTTTAAAACTTCAACTGATTTATTAATTTCATTAAAAATTGAGCCGACAAAAATCATGCCATCAACTTGGGTTGATACATCTGAAATATATTTAAACATTGGGGCAAGTTCACCAGATGTATTACAAATAATAGTTCGATAACCATATTTAGATAATTCTTTATCGATGTAATAAGCTGCATAAGCATAATGTGGCATTCTAATATCCACCACAAATACTGCAATAGTTTTAAGGGAATGAGAAACTAAAGCCTTAGCTATTAAACTTGGCTTATAATTATATTTTTCTATTACCTCTTCTATTCTTTTTTTTGTGTCTGGTTTAACATTTTTACCATTTAAATATCTTGAAACTGTTGAAATACTTGTGTTAGCTTCTTCAGCTATAGTGTAAATGTTTATTTTCATTTAACTCACTCCTCATATCTTATGTCAACCTAATTATAAAATATAATTAAAAAAAATCAAGTAAAGACCGCTTAATTACTGCTAAATACAAGAATAATTTCGATTTTTATTATTTTGTGATATAATATTTTTAACATAATTTAAACTTGAGGATGATGATTTATGTATAAAAGAGAACAAACTATAAATTTTAAAGTAAAAGATTTAAGCTTTGGTGGTAATAACAATATCTATATTCAAAGCATGACTAACACAAAAACTAAAAATGTTGTTGAAACAGTTAATCAAATAAACAAGCTTGCCGAAGCTGGTTGTGATATTATTAGAGTTGCCATTTTCGATAAAGAGGATGCTATAAGTGTTGCTAAAATTAAAGAGAGTATTAACATTCCTTTAGTTTGTGATATTCATTTTGACCCTATGCTTGCTATTCTAGCTATTTTAAATGGGGCAGATAAAATCAGATTAAATCCTGGTAATATTACTGATAAAGATAAAATTAAAGAAATTGTTTCTTTGTGCAAAGAAAGAAATGTTCCCATAAGAATCGGCGTTAATGGCGGTTCTCTACCTAAAGATTTACCAAGAACTAAAGAGGGAATTGTTGAGGCGGCTAAGCGGCATATTAAAATATTAGAAGAATTAGATTTTCATAACATTTGTCTTTCATTAAAAGCAAGTGATATCGATTTAGCTTATGAGAGCTATAAATTAGCTGCTGAAACTTTTAATTATCCTCTACATATCGGCATTACAGAGGCTGGAACTGATTTTTCTGGTTTGATTAAAAGTTCAATCGGTATAGCTAAAATATTAAATCTAGGTATCGGCAATACTATAAGGGTTTCCTTAACATCTGATCCGCTATTAGAAGTTAGGGCTGCTAGAGAAATATTAAAAGACTTAAAATTAAAGACTAATATTCCTAATTTAATTAGTTGTCCTACTTGTGGTAGAATCCAATATAATATGATTCCTATCGCTAGAGAAATCGAAGAATATTTAAGTCATATTAATAAAAATATAACTGTAGCTGTTATGGGATGTGCCGTTAACGGACCTGGTGAAGCTAAGGAGGCTGATTTAGGTATAGCTGGTGGAGTTGGTGAAGCTTTATTATTTAAAAAAGGACAAATTATAAGAAAGATTAAAGAAAAAGATATTATAAGTGAATTAAAAAAAGAAATAGATAAATTATAAAAAGCTAATTATGGCTAAATTAAACCATAGTTAGCTTTTTAATTAAATCTTATTTCAATTCTAGTTCCTTGATTAATTTCACTTTTTAATGTGATTTGATAACCAAATTTTTCACAAATATGTTTAACTATAGCTAAGCCTAAACCTGTTCCACCAATATCTTTAGATTTAGCTTTATCTACGCGGTAAAATCTTTCAAATACACGATCAATAGAGTCTTTAGGAATACCAATTCCACTATCTTCTATAATAATTCCTTCTTTATTTAAAACGATATTGATTGTTCCGTTTACTACATTATATTTGATTGCATTATCGATTACATTTGATAGTAAAGTTTCTATTTGATTGCGATTACAATTAATTATTAAATCGGATATGTCTGTTTTAATAGTTATATTTTTATTATCAATCTTAGTTTGATAACTTTTTAAGATTTCTTTTAAAATATTTGCTATATTCTCATCTGTTAATTCATAATTTTGTAAAAATTCTAAATTAGATAACTCTAACATATCAATTATGATTTGATTCATTCTATTTGCTTCTTTTAATATTCTTAAAGATGCGGTTTTTATTTCTTCTTTATCCTCAATAATACCATTTAATATCATTTGTTCATAACCTATTATTGAAGTTAATGGGCTTTTAAGCTCATGACTCGCATTAGCAAAAAAGTCTTTTTTAACCTGTTCAATTTTTTGCTTCTCTGTAATATCTTTTAAAGAAACTAAGGTTTGAATTGAACCAAATGGAATAATGCTAACATCATAAACCTTATTTTCGATTTGAACCGAAAGCATTTCTAATGTTCGACTTTTTAAATTATTTTCTATCGCATTTAATATAGTTGTATTTCTGAACAAATATAAATAATTTTTACCTAAAATACTATCCTTACTAACTTTAAATGTATTTAATGTCTTATCATTAACTAGCGTCACAATATCTTCTTTTAACAATATTAAACATTCATCTATAGCTTGAATTATAGTTTCGTTTTTAATATTTTCTTCTTTGATTTGACTTATTTTTGTGTTAATTAAATTTTTTATATCAGCAATAATTTCTGGTAATTGATCTACAGTATCTGTACTTATAGAAATGTCATTATCACATATTAAAGCTAATTCATTAAGCTTTTGATTAACTGGCCTTAACATTCTCTTTGACAAAATATATAAGAAAAATACTTCAATAATAAACAATCCAGCAATTGCTAAAATAGCCACTACCGCAAATATAACATTAGATGTAGTAAAATAAACTGTATCAAAAGAAATACGCAAATATTTATTGTTGCTGATTGCCGCTATATACATCATTTTTTCATCTGTTGAATCAGATTTTCTAATAACTGCTTCCCCTAAATTTATTATTTCTTCTCTATTTAAATGATTTTCTAATTTATCAATGTTAAATTGTAATTTAGAATCGTAAATAACATTACCTTCTAAATCGATAAAGGTAATTCTTAAATCATCATCTAGAGAAATCATTTTATAGGAAACTTCTTCATAATTATCACCATCAAAATAAGATACAGCAACATCTAGATAAATATTTATTTCTTCAATGGCTTTATTTTTGTTTTCATTAGAAATTAGAGAAAGAGATATAACATAAAGAAGCAAAAGGGCTATTAAAGATATAATTGATGAAAAAAGAATCATTCTTTTTTTCATAAGTCCATTTTATATCCTTTACCATAAATAGTTTTAATTAAATCATCATTAGTTTTCTTTCTAATTGATTTAATATGCATATCTAATGTTCTAGTTTCAAAAGCAAAATCAGCACCCCAAATTTTCATAAATAAATCTTCTCGTGTTAGTACTCGTCCATTATTTTCAACTAATAACATTAATATGTCAAATTCTTTATTAGTTAAGCTAACTTCCTTACCATTATATATACATTCTCTTTTCAAAGGATCAAGTGTTAAATTATTCAAGGTGATTGGGATTGTTTTCCTTTTATGACGCCTTAATTTAGCATTTACTCGCGACATTAATTCTAATAGATCAAAAGGCTTTTCAATGTAGTCATCAGCCCCTAAATCAAGGCCTTCTACTTTATCTACTAACATATGTTTAGCACTGACAATGATGATATCAATATCATCATTTGCCTTATCCCCTCTAATGATTTTAAGTAGTTCTAAGCCACTATAATCTGGTAACATTAAATCTAATAGTATTAAATCAGGTTTAGTTTCTTTAAATGCAGTTAAGAAGTCTTTACCATTAACAAAAGTTTTAACTTCATAGCCTTGCTTTGATAAAGTTTTATTTATTATTTGAGCTATATCTCTATCGTCTTCAATTGAATAGATAACAAATGCCATTTAAATCACATCCTAATATATTTTTTTATCTTTATAAAAGCCACTTTCTATATAAATAACCCATTCACCAATATTAACTGAATGATCAGCTATTCTCTCTAAATATTTTACTACTAAAGTACTATAAATTGCAAAAGGTAAATAGAATTCATCTTCTTTATCAGGATGAGCTAATTCTTCTACTATGCTTTCATATGTTTTATCTACATAGTCATCGGCATCTATTACTTCTTGAGCTAATTTAACATCAGAGTTAATGTATGAACTAACTGATTTTTTTAACATATCAATAACATATTGAGCTAATTTATCAATGCTTTCAAGATGTTTAGTAATGCCTTGGACACCTTTTAATTTATTGCTGAAAGTTATAATATCTTCGGCATGATCACCAATTCGCTCTAAATCTGTTACTAATTTTAATATTCCTGTTACTTGTTTTAAATCAGAAGCATATGGTCTTTCGCGTAGTAATATTGTTAGACACATCTCTTCAATTAATCTTTCAAATTTATCAACTATATCATCATTTACTATATCTTCATTTTTACCTAAATAATTATTAATTGATAAATTTATATTATCTACTACTACATCACTCATTTTTAAAACCATTTGTTTTAGATTTTCTATTTCATCAACTAATTTCATAATTTTAACCAAACCTTCCTGTAATGTAATCTTCCGTTCTTTTATCTTGTGGGTTTTTAAATAATTCAGTTGTATCATTAAATTCAACCATTTCCCCTAACAAGAAGAAAGCTGTTTTATCAGAAATACGCGTCGCTTGTTGCATATTATGAGTTACTATTACTATAGTATATTCTTTTTTTAATTCAGCTATTAATTCTTCTATTTTTAAAGTAGCTATTGGATCTAGTGCTGATGTAGGTTCATCCATTAATATAACTTCAGGTTTCATAGCTATTGCCCGTGCTATACAAAGACGTTGTTGTTGCCCACCTGATAAGCCTAAAGCATTATCTTTTAATCTATCCTTAACTTCATCATATAAACTAGCTTTTTTTAAAGAATCAATTACTATTTCTTGTAAAGTGGCTTTATTTTTAATACCACTACATCTTGGACCATAAGCAACATTATCAAAAATTGACATAGGGAAAGGATTTGGTTGTTGGAATACCATCCCAACCCTAGTTCTTAAATCGATTGGGTTCATCTCTTTTATATTTTCTTCTTTAAATAAGATTTCCCCATCAATTTTACAATTAGGGATTAAATCATTCATTCTATTTAAACATCTTAATAAAGTTGATTTACCACAACCAGAAGGACCAATAAACGCTGTTACTTCGTTTTTATTTATATTCATATTAACATTTTTTAAGGTGTGTTTTTCCCCATAAAAAAGGTTTACATTTTTTATTTCAAAATCATACATAATTTATACCGCCATTTTATTCATTTTCTTAGATAATAATTTTACTAAAATAGAGAGAATTAAAACTACTATTAAAATAAAGATCGCTATTGCTGTTGCACCACCATAATTCGGATTTTCACCTTGCATTATCGACCAAATATGTACTGCTAGAGATGTACTTGCTCCTGTTACTCTTATACTATCTTGGATACTTGTTCCCATAACGAATATCAAAGCCGCAGATTCACCAATAATTCTTCCGATTGATAATAATGTAGCCGTTAAAATACCAGGAATTGCATTAGGTAATATAACTTTAAATACCGTTTGGGTTTTACTAGCTCCTAATGCTAAACTAGCCATCGTATATGATCTAGGAATTACTAATAAACTTTCATTAACTGTTTTAATGATTGTTGGTAATAGGATAATTGTCATTGTGAATGCCCCAGCTATAATACTATAACCATTTGTATTAAAAGTACCATCACAAAAAGGAATAAATATTAAAGAACCACAAAAACCAAATATAATACTTGGGATACCTGATGTCATATCAATCATTGTCGTTATTATTGTTTTAATTGGACCATCTTTAGCATATTGAGTTAAAAATATTGAGGTTAATATTCCAATAGGTAAGGAAATAATTAACGTTATTAAAATCAAATAAAGAGTCGTAATTAAACTACCACGGGCTCCACCACCAGAAGTTTTACATTCCATTTGCGAAATTGTTCTTGCCTTATCTAAGGCTTCTGCTACTGCGCTAGCTCCTTTATTTGCACCAATAACATTAGTAAAATTGCTATCGTTTTTATATCTAATCGTATCTACGCGATTCCCAACTTCAACTACATATTCACCTTCTCCACTCGTTTTTGAAGCATGACGTAATGGTGAATTGTTAGCAATATAAGTAACGACTACGCATTCGTTATTAGCTGTATCAAGGCTATCTGCTAAAGCTATTCCATAACGTGAGACAAAATATGAGCCCTTAATTTCAGGGTCAGTAAAGGTGAGTGTTTCATCATATTCACAAGTTATAGTTGTTAAACTTTCTTTATTATCTGAAGTTAACAAATCTAGGGAAAAAGCAGGAGCGCCTTTTATTAAAACATATAAAATAATACCGCCTAAAATAACTACTAAAAACAAACTTGAAAAATAAGTAGGGATTAATTTTAAGATATCCGAAATTCTTTTTCTTTTCAAATTTAATTTAGGCTTTTTTTCAACATTTATTACATTTTCATTAAGCTTGTTCATAGCGCGTAATTACCTTCTTTACTATAGATAAAATAACATTTACTACTAAAATAGTTACGATCAATAAGATACCAACACTAAATCTAATATCATAAGTTATACCACTAGATTCGTGTATACCATTCATCATAGTTGAGGTTAAAGTTCTTGTTACATCAAACAAATCCCAAACAGGGCCATAACTATTGTTACCACAAACCATTGTAACGGCAGTAGCCTCTCCTAAGGCTCTACCTACACCTAAAATTAAGGCGGCCATTATACCAGACTTTGCCCCACTCATTACAATTTTAAAATCAGTTTGCGTTTTACTAGCTCCTAGTGCTAAACTAGCTTCAATAACCGGCTTTTTAACAGCCTTCATACTAGTTACACTAAGCATTGTGATTGTAGGAATCATCATAATAGCTAAGACAATTACCGTTGATAAACCTGAAACACCACCTGCTGTTTGAACGCCAAAAAACATAGCAAAATCACGAATCATCGGGTTGATTACACCACTACCAAACAAACCAAAAATTATTGATGGTATCGCAGCTAATAATTCAACAACGTTTTGTAATACTATTGCTAAAGGCTTAGGAGCTATTCTGACGATAAATAGGGCTGATAAAACAGATACCGGCAAAGCAATTAATGTTGCTAAAAATGTTAAATAAAGCGTATTAATTAAAGCACCTAAAGCACCATAATTTAGATTAGTCCAAGTTGTTGAAGTTATAAAGGTTATAAAATTTGCTTGAGTCAGTTTTCCACTTACTTCAGGATAAGTATTTACAAATGGTTTAATACCTTGTATTAATATAAAAACCACAATAAAGATAATACTAGATGCAGCAATAATAGCTACTATTAGAAAAAATATCTTGAAAATTTGATCAAAAATGGTTTTCTTTTTAGAACTAGTTAAATCCATAATTTCTCCTTTATAATCATAAAAAAGGCCATTGGCCTTTTCTATTTAGTTTTACTCTCTTTTTATACGTTTTCCCATCTATTTACTTCACCAGTAAATATTTTAACTAAAAGTTCTGGTGTTACATTAGTGATTGATGTATTAGCAGGATTAACAATAGCTACTATACCATCTTTACAAATCATACCATATGTACCTTCAGCTGCTGCTTCATCAGCATTTAATTCTCTTGATAAGAAGCCAATT
>CASEZJ010000040.1 GCA_949292525.1 uncultured bacterium
ATACTAAGAATTTAAAGCTTTAATACTTTTTGTTTATAGCTTTAAGTAATACTAAGAATTTATAGCTGGGGGTATATAATACTAAGAATTTAATATACTTCTTCTTTTTTTCTTCAAATAATTTACTAATATATATAAACTTAAAAAGATAATAATAGCTATTATAATAACAAGATATTTAGTTAACACCGAAACATTATTACCAAAAAAACTTAGATCACAATCAAAACTAGTTTTCAAATTATTTATAACCAAATCAGGAAATCCCATATCCTTTAATTCATTAAATATACCATTCATCATATGTTCTCTTATTAATGAAGTCCCATAAGTACCTGGGACAAACATAATAAAATTCCTAACCCCTTCCCCAAATGAAGCTATAGGCATATAAGCACCACAAATAAAACCATATCCAGCACTGACAATTGCTCCTACTGCTGATATTTGACCTTCAGTTTTTAAAAATATATTTACTAGACTTGATAAAGCTGTGCCAAAAATAGTCATCAATATGATATCTAATAGTCCTAAGAAAATATCACTAGTACTCATATAAAAACCAACTATAGATAAATATATTAATGATATTAGATAAGTTAATAAACAAATTATTAAAGTAGAAAGTAAAGTAGCAAGAAAATAACTTAGAGCTAAAGTTCTACTCTTTATTGGGGTAATTGTAATATCTAGTATTTTTTTATTAGCTATATCTTGTACCATTAAAAAATTAGTTGAAAAAGCTACAGTTATACAAGTTACAGCTAATATAGATGAGGTTAATTGACTAGCAACAAAGGCATCAACTACTTCAGTACTTAAATTTATATTTTCTGGCAAATTATTTAAAAAACTTTCTTTGTATATTCCAGCTAAAAAAGTAAAATATAAAACGAGTAAGATAATAGGGGTTATTAAAGATGTAAAAAACAATCCTTTATCGCGGAAAAAGATTTTAATGTTGCGTTTAGTTAAGATTAATAGCGTCATTTTCTTCTCCTTCTTTACCCTTACCTGTTACATTTAAAAAAACATCATCCATTTTTCCCTTAGTGATTTCATAATCTTTAAATAATTCTTTATTATTTAATATAATTTTAGTAGCTATAGAAGTGCTTTTAACTTCTAACTTATAGCCATCTTTAACCTTATAATATTTTAAATTTAATTTTTTAACATCTTCTTCATTTACATTATAAAGAGTAATAAAATCTAATGTATATTTATTTTTTAAATCATGTGGAGTTCCTTCAGCCTTTATTTGCCCTTTATCTATAATTATCACATAGTCAGCTTCATTGGCTTCTTCCATATAATGAGTAGTAAGAAAAACTGTCATTTTATATTTATTTCTTAATTCAAAGATTACTTTCCAAATCAGTTTTCTTGTTTTTGGATCAAGTCCTGTTGTAGGTTCATCTAATATTAATATTTTTGGTTTATGAATTAAGGCTCTAGCAATGTCAATTCTTCTTCTTTGTCCACCTGATAGTTTACTTATTCTTCGCTTTAATAAATCTTTAAAATCTAATAAATCAGCTAATTCATTTAATCTCTTTTTAAAATCTTCTTTATAGATATTATATAAACTAGCTCTTACTGCTAAATTATCATAAACAGTCAAATTAGCATCTAATAAAGAATCTTGAAAAACTACCCCTAAAGTTCGTTTAATTTGCTCTTTATCTTTATCTAAATTATGACCATCAATAATAATTTCTCCTTCATCTTTTTTTAATGATGTGCACATAATGTTTATTGTAGTAGATTTACCAGCTCCATTAACCCCTAAAAAAGCAAAAAGTTCACCTTCTCTAACTTCAAACGATAAATCATTCACTGCTAAAATATTCCCATATTTTTTAGATAAATGTTTAATTTCAATGATCTTATTCATATAGTCCTCCTTGATAATTTTAACATTTATTATTTTTTTTAACAACTTATTTTACAATCTTTACAATTTAAAAAAGAGGAAATAAATTCCCTCTAAATTACAAAATTTCCGTCTTTAAATAGTATTATTTCTTTGCCATCACGCGTATAACCAACTACGCTCATATCACTTGATCCAAACATGAAATCAACATGAACATTACTATAATTAGAACCTAATTTAGCTAATTCTTGACGACTCATATTTGTACCATTCTTAATATTCGAAGGATATGAAGCACCTAAAGCTAAATGGCATGAAGCATTTTCATCAAACAAGGTATTATAAAATAAAATATTCATGTTGGAGATTGGTGAGCTATGACTTATTAGAGCTACTTCACCTAAATATGAACTACCTTCATCAAATTCAACTAAAGATTTTAAATTTTCTTTACCAACTTTAGCATCATATTCAATGACTTTACCATCTTTAAACACTAAATAAAAATCATCTATAATAGCACCTTGATAGTTTAATGGTTTTGTAGCAACAACCTTACCATTAACCTTTGTTTTATAAGGCATACCAAACACTTCTTCAGTCGGAATATTAGGACTAAATCTAATGCCTGAGTTAGTATAATCATCGCCACCACAAAATAAGTTAGCGTCAGCAAGATAAACTTCTAGATCAGTACCAAGCTTATTTTTAAAATGAAGTTTTAAGAAATCATAATCGTTTAACAACTTTGCATGTTTACTAATTTCATTACTATGGTTAGTCCAATTATCAATAGTATCAAATTCTTCAACTCTACAAGCTTTAAATATGGCATCCCAAAGCTTATCTACTGCATCAGAGCAATTAGGGAAAACCTTATCTGCCCATATTTTAGAACTAACACCAGCAACTACCCATTGGCCATCGTTATTCATAGTATATTCACTAAAAAAAGCTAATTTCTTATTTCTTTCTTGACTGCGAGCTTGTATTTTTGTTGAATCTAGACCAGTAAGTGCCTCAACATTTGGTGATACTAAAGATATAGCACAATATTTTTTATCTACTAAATAATGGCATTTATCAACTTCGTAATCCAAAACCTCTTTCAAGGAGTCAATATCTTGATAAACAAAATCATTGCGAGAATTGATAACATCATTATATTCAACAAAAACTCTTTTAGCTCCTACTTTATAAGCTTCTTCTACAACTAACCTAGCAAAATCATAGACTTCGACAGGTGCTTTAACTACTACTATTTGCCCTTCTTGGACATTGGCCCCTTTTCTTACTATTAATTTTGCATATTCTCGTAATAATTGCTTATTCATCTTTTTTAACTTCTTCTAATTTAAATTTTAGTTTTCTTTCGGCAAAAGTTTTAATTGCATCTACAGTTTCTTCAAGACCAATATCACTAGTTAAACACAAATCATAAGTAGTAGCTTTACCCCAATCTCTATCACTATAGAAATTGTAATAATTTCTTCTTTTCTTATCCATTTTAATTATTGTGTCTTTAGCTTTATTAGGGTTAACACCATAATATTTTATTGCTCGTTCTATTTTACGTTCCATTGAGGCATGAATAAATACTGTTACGACATTTGGCATATCGCGTAATACATAATCAGCACAACGTCCGATTATTACACAAGACTCTTGGCTAGCAATTTCTCTAATAGCCTCAAATTGAGCTAAAAAAACTTTCTGCCCCATTGACATATCAAAGCCATAACTAGTTGGAATAATACCACTAAAGAAGCCATCTTTCTTTTCATCATAGTTTTCAAAAACTGCTTTACTTAGACCACTTTTTTCGCTTGCTTGAGCTAATAATTCATTATCATAAAAATTAATACCTAAGCGTTCAGCTAATTTACGACCTATAAAGCGACCACCTGAACCATATTCTCTACTTATTGTTATTACATATTTCATATCGTTCACCATCCTTAGCTATATTATAGCATGTTTTCTAAATATTTATAATATTATTTTCATATATTTTCAATTTTGCCATAAAAAAAGGCTGTTAATCACTTAACAGCACATTAATTATTCTTTTCTAGGAGTTAAATTAACTAAGATAAATGATAGGGCTATATTTAATATACTTGTTGTATAATAAAAACCCCCTCCTTTATCAGATACAAAAATAAATATTAAATTAATTATATATATTATTAAACACCAAAATGATTGTAGCGACCTTTTCATAATGACAATTACTACTAGCGCTATACTATAAAGTATTGTCAATATAAATACAATAATAGAAAATACGGATAATAATCCTGAACTTAAAGCGCTATATATAGTACTAAATATCATCATTTTGATCACCTTTTTTTCGTTTACTCGCAATTATCATTGGTATATATCCAATAAGAATAAAATATATTATAAAATTAAAATCTTGATGTTCCCCATCGGCAAATAAAAATACAAATATCGCAAAAACACATATTGCAAATAAGCATAGTGCCATAACCCCATACTTTGTTATAGGATGTTCCATAATCATTAATACACCCAATAAATAGATTATTATTGGAATTATTATTAAATAAACCATACTTTCCCCTCCAATAAAGCAATTAACTTAGCTAAGTTACACAAATTATAGCACAATATTAAAAAAAAGCAATAAACAACAATTTTATGAATTAAATTCATGATATTATCATTTTATTGCGTATCATTTTTTATATTTATTTATATTCGAATAAAATTCAATTTTAAATCTTTATTTTTATGAATATAGAATATTATTCGTTTACTTCTTTTGTTTTAGTTAAAATTTGAACTATTTTTTTGTTAAATATAATACAAATTAAACCAATTGTTGCAGCAATCACACCTAGTATAATAGCTAATGTAAAGTTGCCAGACATTAAAGAATCACCTACTATAACTGAAAAAATAGTTACTGGTGCTCTAGCTATTAAATTTAATATTAGATATTCATATGTTTTAACTTTAGTAAATGGTACTAAAAAAGCTAAGAAATCCTTTGGTAAAGCCGGAACAATCAAAAGTCCAAACATAATTACTAAACACCTTTTCCGATCTTTTAGTAAACTGTATTTGTCACCATCATCGATATTTACAAATAAAGCAGCAAACCCCTTTCCGAAAGCTTTAACTAAAAGAATAACTATTAAAGTTCCTAAAGTTGTACCAATAAGCGCTATAGATATCCCTAAATACGGACCATACATTAACCCAGCTAACATTTCGAAAGGACCATTAGGTAAGATAGCAAAAACGACTTGTAAAATCATAAATAATATTAATATGAGCCAAGCCCAGGAATTGTATTTATTTAAAAATTGTTGGATTTGTTTAGTGATTTCTTCATCTTTAGTACAAAGTCCCCAAATGTAATCCCAGTATATTACAACTAAAGTAATAAAACCAATTATAAATAAAAGTAAAATTGTACTAGTTATTATTAATCTTTTCTTATCGGCAGGTGTCATTCTTTTTCTTTCCATTTTGCTAAAGACTCCTTTACTATTATTTTTTCTTTTTTATAAGGATTTAAAAACTCTAAATAATAACTTTCTAAACACATTATATTATTTAAGACATCACCATATAACATATCACCAATAATCGGATGGCCTATACTAGCTAAATGAACTCTTATTTGATGAGTTCTACCAGTTTCAAGTTCTAATTCTACTAAACTTTTAGTAGCGGTAGACCATATTGATTTATAGTGAGTTATAGCTGTTTTTCCTAATTCTGATATAGTTCGTTTATTTCCTTCTCCACTGCGTAAAATCCTTTTATTTATAGTTCCTGAATCACTTAAATTTCCCTTTACTAAAGCTAAATATTTGCGCTTTATATTTTCCTTTACTGGGGTTAATAAATTAGCACTATAAGTATCTTTAGCTATTAAAACAAGGCCTTGTGTTTCTTTATCTAAACGATTTAAAAAAGATATGTGTTTAGTATCTTTAAGATGAAATAATAATTGTTGATATAAACTAAATGGACAGACCTTTGTGGGGATAGTTAACATATTAGCTTCTTTATAACATACTAAATAATGTTCATCCTCATAATATATTTGAAGTGGTAAATCTAATTCTGGCCAATCTGTTTCAATATTTTCTTGATATATTATTTCAATTTTATCTCCTTTTTTTATTTTTAAATATCTTTCTTTAATTTCACCATTAACATAAATTTTAGCATTAACACTTTTTAAATGCCTATAAAATTTTTTACTGAATTTTAATTTTAATTCTTCGCTTAATATATTATCATTTTGACTTAAAAATTCTATTTTTCTTTCTTCCATATTTTTATAATATCATAATTTATTAAAAAAAATCTATATAAAACGCTTTCAATATTATACAAAAATTGATATAATCATATTTAAGGAGATGATATTATGGCTGATGTTATTGATGAAGCAAAAAGATGTTTAAAATGTAAAAGACCATTATGTAAAGAAGGATGCCCGGTTAGGACACCTATTAATGAAATAATGCAAATGTTTTTAGATGGTAAAATGGATGAGGCCGGTGAAAAATTATTTTCTAATAATCCCTTATCAGCAATTTGTGCATTAATTTGTCCACACGAGAAAAACTGTACTGGACATTGTGTTTTAAATCGTAAAGGTAGTCCAATTAAATTTTACGAAGTTGAAAACTATATCTCTACTTTTTATTTAGAAAAAGCCAGATTACAAAGAGCTGAACCAAACGGTTTTCACGTTGGCATAATTGGGGCAGGACCTGCTGGTATTACTATAGCTATTATTTTAGCTGAAAAAGGATTTGATATCACTATTATTGATTCAAAAGATAAAATTGGTGGTGTCTTAAGATATGGTATTCCTGAATTTAGATTACCTAAAGAATTATTAGATAAATTGCTTGTTAGAATGTATGATTTAAATATTAAATTTAGACCTAACACTCTAATTGGTCCATCTATTACTATCGATGATATGTTTAGAGATGGTTATGATGCAGTCTTTATTGGGACTGGTGTTTGGAAACCTAATCGTTTAAAAATACCTGGTGAATCATTAGGTAATGTTCATTTTGCTATTGACTATTTAAAAAATCCTGATTCATATCAAAACTTAGGCGATAATATTGCTATAATTGGTGCTGGTAATGTAGCTATGGATGTTGCTAGAACAATTTTAAGAAAAACTCATGCGACTGTAAGCTGTATATTCTTTAGAGGACGAGATGAAGTTACTGCAACTGATGAGGAATTGAATTTAGCTATTTTAGACGGCTTAAAAATGCGTTATTATTTAAATACTGTTCGCATTGAAAGCGATGGAATAGTTGTTGAACCTGTTATAGAACAAAAAAATGATGAAGGTGAAGTTACCTATATTAACGCTACCCAAAATGCTTATAAGATCCCAGCTTCTTCTGTTATTATTGCGATTGGCCAAGGTCCACAATCTAATATTGTATCTACTTCTAAAAATATAGATACTAATCAACGTGGTCTTATTCAAACAACTACAAATGGTGAAACAACTAGAGAAGGCGTGTTTGCTGGTGGTGATGTTGTTTATGGTGCTAAGACTGTAGTTGAAGCTGTAGCTGTATCAAAAATGGTTGCTAAAGAAATTGAAGATTATTGTTACGCTAAAAGAAATAAAGAAAATTCATAAGTTATAAAAAAGGTAATTTAAGTTAGCTCTAAATTACCTTTTTTATAAGTATAAAATTTATTTGTCGAACTTTTTAATTACGCCTACACCTAAAGGATGAGGACCAGTATGAACAGCTATTGTTGAACCTATTTGTTCAAAATCAACTTGATAATTTAAATAATTTCTTTTGATTTCTTCATAAAAAGCTTTAGCTTCTTCTATGTCATAGCCATAGCCAACAGCCAAACAATAATCGTCAGGTGAAGCTTGTACTTCTTTCATATATGCTTGTAGCAGTTGTTTTACCTTAGCTAAACTACGAGTTCTAGTTAAGGCAACTCCACTTGAAAAAATTTCCCCTTCTTTTAAAGTTATTATTGGTGTTATTTTTAATAGATCACCAATAATAGAAGATACCTTACCTATTCTACCACCATTTTTTAAGTAGCTTAATCCTTTAATAGTAAAGAAAATGCGACCTGTACTTAGATGTGAGTTTATAGCTTTTATTACATCATCATATGAATAACCTAGTCTTTTTAATCTAACTGTTTCTTTAACCACAAGACCTTGTAAAACTGTATTAACTGTAGTATCTATTACTGTAATTTTAGTTTTATATTCTTCTTCAACTATTTTTTTAGCATTTAGGGCAGAATTATATGAACCACTAAACTTTGAAGTTATGCATAGACAAATTATATCTAGCCCTTTTTCAGCATATTTTTTAAAAACTTCAACATATTCATTAATTGAAGGCAAACTAGATTTTGGAAAAACAGTAGGATTGTTAACTAATTTTTCATAAAAATCTCGAACATTAATATCTATCCCTTCTTTTTGATAATCTTCTGTTAAAAATTGAACTGAAAAGGGAACAATTTCAACATCTAATTCTTGTGCTTTTTCTAATGTTAGGTCACATGAACCATCACTAATTATTTTATAATCTTGCAAAGCAATCACCTTCTTTTTGATATTATAACATATTTGTAAATAAAAAGATATTTAAAAAAATTGCTGATTATTGTATCATTATAATAGGAGGTTAACTATGAACATTTTAGTTATATTAAATAATGGATTTGAAGAACTTGAAGCTACCGCAACTATCGACATTTTACAAAGAGCAGGCTATAAAGTAACCCTTGTTGCTGAGACAAGTACTATTGTTAGTAAGCATGATATATCCTATAGTAATTTGAAATTAATCGATGAAATTAACTTTATAGATTATGATTTATTATTTTTACCAGGTGGAGGTTATATCCCTTCTCAAAAAACTAATGAAGCTATTAAATTTTTTTATGAAAATAACAAGTATCTTGCCGCTATTTGTAGTGGTCCTACATATTTTGGTAAGTTAGGTTATTTAAAGAATAAAAATTATGTTTGTTTTCCAGCTTTAAACTCTGATTTTGGTGGTAATTTTATTGATGATTATGTCATCTATGATAAACCTTTCTTTACAGCTAGAAGTGTGGCAGCTAGTTTTGCTTTACCATTTAAAATAGTCTTAGAACTAAGCGGAAAAACAGCACTTAATAATTTATTAAAACAAATGGAATATTTAGAATCTGATATTTTAAATAGTATATTAAATTCTTAGTATTATATACCCCCAGCTATAAATTCTTAGTATTACTTAAAGCTATAAACAAAAAGTATTAAAGCTTTAAATTCTTAG
>CASEZJ010000041.1 GCA_949292525.1 uncultured bacterium
AAAAATGTAGACACAAAAGAATATAAGAAATTCATAGGCCCTCCTCATTATTTTTTTCACTAACAAACTCGTAAAGATTAGTAGCATCTTCTTTTTTAATGCTAGGTTCTAATGACTTTACCATAACAGTTATTGTTTTAGTTCCGTAAATAATAGATATTAAATCCCCTATTTTAAGTTGATAGGAAGGTTTAACAACCTTCCCATTAACTAATATTCTTTCATTTTCAGTAACATCTTTAGCTAAAGTCCGCCGTTTAATTAAACGAGAAACTTTAAGATATTTATCAATTCTCACTATTTACATCTCCGGAATTGTCATCAGGATTTGAATTTTCATTATTTGGCGTAGTTTGAGGATTTTCATTTAAAAAATCATCAGGTAGTTCAGTTAACATTGAACTATCATTTGTTTGATCAGCTCTTTTTAATTGACCAGTTTCACAAATTTCGTCAATATCAGGTTTAGTTAAAGTTTCAACTTTTAATAAATAGTTAGCAATATTATTTAATAAATCGCTATTGGCTAAAAGAATTTCTTTAGCTTTAGCATAACAGTCTTCGATTATTTTTCTAGTTTCTTTATCAATTTCTAAAGCGATTTGATCAGAGAAATTCTTTTCTTTTAAATAATCACGTCCAAGGAAAATGCTTCCTTGAGGCTGTTCATATTGAACAGGACCTAAAGAAGACATACCAAACTCAGTTACCATAGCTCTAGCTATTCTAGTAGCTTGTTGGAAGTCGTTTTGGGCACCAGTAGTAACATCATTGAAGTTAATTTCTTCAGAAACTCTACCACCTAAATAACCAGTAATTTTAGCAGTTAAAGATTTTTTAGATTCTAAATAATGTTCTTCAGCAGGAATCATTAAATTATAACCACCAGCTTGACCACGGGGAATAATTGTAACTTTTTGAACTACTGAAGCATCTTCAAGTTTCAAACCGATAACAGCATGACCAGCCTCGTGGAAGGCCACGATTTTACGTTCTGTGTCACTCATTTTACGAGTCTTTTTAGCAGGGCCCATCATAACTCTATCGATAGCTTCATCGATATCATAAACAGAAATAACTTTTTTATTTTCTCTAGCAGCAAGTAAAGCTGCTTCATTTAATAAATTTTCAATATCAGCACCACTAAATCCAGGAATGCGGTGAGCAATATCTTTAAAGTTTACAGTACTATCAAAATGTTTATTGCGAGCATGAACACGTAAAATAGCTTCACGACCAACAACATCAGGTAAATTAATAGTAATTTGTCTATCGAAACGACCTGGTCTTAATAAAGCTGGGTCTAAAACATCAGGTCTATTTGTTGCTGCCATAACAATTATACCGATATTACCATTAAAACCATCCATTTCTACTAATAATTGGTTAAGGGTTTGTTCACGTTCATCGTGTCCACCACCCATACCAGCTCCACGTTGTCTACCAACAGCATCGATTTCATCGATGAAGATTATACAAGGAGCGTTTTCCTTAGCAGTTTTAAACATATCTCTAACTCTTGAAGCACCAACACCAACAAACATTTCCACAAAATCAGAACCTGAGATTGAGAAGAAAGGAACATTAGCTTCACCAGCTACAGCTTTAGCTAATAAAGTTTTACCAGTTCCAGGAGGCCCTGCAAGTAGAACACCTTTAGGTATTCTAGCTCCAACTTCGACATATTTACGAGGATTTCTTAAGAAATCAATTATTTCTACTAATTCCTCTTTTTCTTCATCACAACCTGCAACATCTTTAAAAGTTACAGTTTTTTCTCTTGTTAATCTAGCAGTAGATTTAGCAAAGTCAAATGCTTTACCATTACCTTGACTTTTAAAGATAATGACAAAGAAGATGATCATAACAAGCAAAGGTAAGAAGTTTACCAAAAGTGTTAATAAGATGCTTTCACTTATTGGTACAATCTCAATAGCGAAATTTAGTCCATCAGCTGCAGTTAAAGTGTTTAATTGATCACTAGTAACAACAACATAATATCTTTCATCACCATTATTACCTTTATATACACCAGTTATTTCATATAAATCATAATTTTCGCCACCAGCCGGACTAGCTTCAGCCGATAAGACATCTTTGTTTTCTACTAAAGTATAGTAATCAGTGTAAGTCAGTGTTTTAACTTGACTACTTGTTAAGTTATTAATGAAGAAAATAACTGCAATTACCATTACTATTAGAATAACAATGAAAAGCCAATCAACTTTTTTGCGTCTTGGTTGGTTATTATTTTCATTTTGTTGCATAAAAGACCTCCTTAATTATATATTTCTCTTTTTAATACCCCAATGAAAGGTAAATTGCGATATAATTCATTGTAGTCAAGACCATAGCCAACTACAAATTCATTTGGAATAGTAGAACCGATATATTTGACATTTACTTCAACAACCCTACCTTCTGGTTTGTCTAACATACAACAAAGTGTTACGCTTTTAGCATCTCTTTGTTCAAATAAGTGTTTGATTAAAGAAGTAGTTCTACCGGTATCAACTATATCATCAACAATGATTACATCTCGATCTTTAACATTAGTTGTTATATCATTAATAATAGTTATACTACCTTTAGATTCAGTTCCGACATAAGAAGAAACTTTCATATAATCGACTTCACAAGGGATAGTTACATTTTTTAACAAATCACTTAAGAAAGGATTACAACCTTTAAGTAAACCGATAAAAACAGGAGTTTTATCTGCAAAATCACGAGATATTTCAGCACCTAGTTTTTTGGTTATGTTTTCTAAGTCTTCTTTAGATAACAAAACTTTATCAACATCATTAGTCATGTTTTACCTCACAAATTAAATAACAATATTTATTACCTTTACTAAGATTAATTAAATCATAGATGCCTATGATTTTATTTTCTATAGTTGTAATAATAGGATAAGTATTCCGCTTTTCTTTAGTTAATTTTAAATCAATAAAATAATCTTTAATTTTCTTTTTACCATAATTAAATTCTAAATAATCACCTGGTAACCTAGTCCTTATTATTAAAGGTAAATCTATATCATTATACCATATTTTTATAGCTTTTGCATTAGTAACACTCACATTTTTTGTTAAAGTAAATTGGTAGTTTAAAAACTCTTTACTATCGCCAAGATTAAGGGTTATAGATTCTTTTGTTATAGTTTGTTTTAAACTAATATAGGCCCTATCATAGCGTTTGAAGAAGAAGTAATTATTATTTAAACTATAATCTAGTTGTGGGCGATCGCTATAAATTAATTTTAATAAATCATTTATTAAATTAGAACTTATATTTAGTTTATATTGTTCTAATAAATAATTTAATATATCTTTTTGTAAAGCTATATTTAATGATTTAAAAGATGAAATATTAATATCTAGCTCGCCATTTAAATAAGCTAGGGTATTATTTCTAATGTAGGTAAAACTTTCCTTTAAAATAGTGGAATAATTAATAATTTCCTGTAAAAAATTAGGGTTTTCTTTTTTAAATAATGGTAAAATATTATGCCTAATTCTATTTCTTAAATAATCATTTTGTTCATTTGATTCATCTTCAAAATAGACTAATTTACATTTTTCAACATAATTATTAATTTCTTCTCTACTAAAATAAAGTAAAGGACGATAAATATAGATATCTTTAAATGGTGTTTGTAAAGATATACCACCATAACCGTATAAATTTGACCCACTAATTAGTCTTAATAATATTGTTTCTGCTAAGTCATCAGCATGATGAGCGGTTAAAATGTAATTAGCTTTATATTGTTTAGCTACTTGATAAAAAAAATTATAACGAAATTCTCTTGCTAGAGATTGAAAATTATCTTTACCATCATAATAATAATGATTAATTTCACAAGGAATATTATGTTTTTCTGCATATTCACAAATGTATTTTTCTTCTTGTTCAGATTGTGCTCTTTTATGATGATTAACATGAGCTATTATGACGCTATAGTTATTTTTTATTAATAAATCTAAAAGAGCTATTGAATCTCTACCACCAGATAAAGCTAAAACAACAAAGTCTTCTTTATTAAATGGTAAATTATCAAGTAATAATTTTTTTGTCATCTTTTTCACCAACTCATATCATATCATACTACTTTTTATTAGTAAATTGTTAAAAAATGCTCATTTTACATAATTTCACATTTTATTTACTTATTTTTAATTTTTATTAACATATTGTTATAAAAATGCTATAATAAGCGAAGTTTGGAGGTCTTATTTTGCGATTAGTTTTAGCTTCTTCTAGTCCAAGGAGAAAAGAGTTATTAACAAAAATAGGTTATACATATATTGTTGATGCTGCAAACATAGATGAATCTATAAATATGGAATTAGATCCTTTAGAAAATGTTAAACAACTAGGCTTGAAAAAAGCCTTGGCAGTAGCTAGTTCATATCAAGATGATGTTGTTTTAGGCTGTGATACTATCGTTGTTTTAGATAATGAAATATATGGAAAGCCTAAAGATGGTGAAGATGCATTTAAAATGTTAAAAAAATTAAATAATAAGACGCATTTAGTTATCAGTGGAGTTGGTATTATAACTAAAAACAAAAAATATAATTTTGCGGTTACATCTAAAGTTACATTTAAAGACTTGACTGAAAAGGAAATTAGAGAATATATTGCTACTGGTGAATGTTTTGGTAAGGCTGGTAGTTATGCAATTCAAGGTTTAGGTAAAGCTTTAATAGCTAGTTATGAAGGTGAATTAGATAATATAATTGGTTTACCTACAAAAGAAGTAAAAGAAATATTGGACGGTATATTATGAAATTTAAAATAGGTAATGTAGAAATACCTAATCGTTTTGTTTTAGCTCCAATGGCTGGTGTTTGTAATGAGGCTTTTAGATTGATATGTAAAGAAAATGGGGCTGGCTTATTAATGGCTGAAATGGTTAGTGATAAGGCTATTATGTATAGTAATAAAAAAACACTTAAAATGACAGAAGTTAATGAATTAGAACACCCTATTTCCATGCAAATATTTGGTAGTAGTATAGATTCAATGGTTGAAGCTGCTAAATATGTTGATAAATATACTAATTGTGACATTATTGATATTAATATGGGGTGTCCGGTTAATAAAGTGGCTAAAAAAAGTGGGGCAGGAGCAAACCTACTTAGAGATCCTGACCTAGTTTATGCAATAACTAAGGCTGTTGTTGATAATGTAAGTAAACCGGTAACTGTAAAAATAAGAACAGGTTGGGATGAACAAAATATTAATGCAGTTACTAATGCTAAATTGATCGAAAAAGCTGGAGCTAAAGCTATTACAGTTCATGGCAGAACTAGAAGTCAATTTTATAGTGGTAAAGCTAATTATAATATTATTAAAGATGTTGTTGAAGCGGTAAATATACCAGTTATTGGTAATGGTGATGTCATAGATATAAAATCAGCTGAAGAAATGTTTAAAACAGGTTGTCAAGCAATTGCTATTGGGCGGGGCTGTTTAGGTAATCCGTTTATTTTTAGAGAGTTAGTTAGTTATTTTGATGAAGGTATTATTTTAGATAAGCCTAGTCAAAAAGAAATTTATGACACTATTATTAAACAACATGATTTATTATTAAAGTTGAAAGGTGAAAGATTAGCTAATTTAGAAATGCGTAGTCATATTGCTTGGTATATAAAAGGTATGCCTAATTCTAGCAAAATGAAGAATTTAATTTTTCAACAAGATAATTTTGTTGATGTTGATAAAATTATTAGAGAATATTTATTAGGTGAAAAGAATGGAATATAAAAGATTTGGAGAAGAAATTGTTTTAAGAATAGATAAAGGTGAAGAAATATTAACTGCAATATTAGAAGTAGCTGATAAAGAAGATATAAAATTTGCAGGTGTTACTGGTATTGGAGCTTCTAATTTTTTTGAAGTTGGTGTGTTAAATTTAGAAGCTAAGAAGTTCGTATCTCAAACTTATGAAGGTACTTATGAGATTGTTAGTTTAAATGGTAATTTAAGTAGAAAAGATGGTAAAGCATACCTTCATTTACACGCTAATTTTGCTTCTAGTAATAACGTTGTTGGTGGGCATTTAACAAAAGCTTTCGTTAGTGCTACTGCTGAAATTAATATTCATATTATTAATGGTGAAGTAAAGAGAAAATATGACGAAAATCTAGGGATAAATTTATATAAATTTGAGTATTTAAATTAACTAAAAAACATATATTTTACAACATTATTTCTAACAATATGGGAAATAATGTTTTTTTAAAAAAAGTTATTTAAAAAACAAAAAAATAAGAGTAAAATATTAAGCATATTTGGCAAATTGGAGTGTGGTAAAATGCTAAGATTAACTAATGTTAAAAAAACATATGTAACCGGAGATTTAAAAGTAGAAGCTTTAAAAGGTGTTAACCTATCATTTCGTGCTAATGAATTTGTAGCTATATTAGGCCCATCAGGTTGTGGTAAAACTACATTGCTTAATATTATTGGTGGGTTAGATCAATACACATCTGGTGATTTAATTATAGCTGGGAAAAGCACTAAAGAATTTAAAGCTAGAGATTGGGATGTTTATCGTAATCATCGTATAGGTTTTGTATTTCAAAGTTATAATTTAATACCACATCAAACAATTTTACAAAATGTTGAACTAGCTTTAACAATAGCTGGCATTAGTAAAGAAGAAAGGCAAAAGAAAGCTAAGGCAGCTTTAGATAAAGTTGGTTTAAAAGGCTTATATAAAAAGAAACCTGGTCAATTATCAGGTGGTCAATGTCAAAGAGTAGCTATTGCTAGATCATTAGTGAATGAACCAGAAATATTATTAGCTGACGAACCTACAGGAGCGTTAGATACAGAAACTTCTATTCAAATTATGGATTTGATGAAAGAAGTAGCTAAAGATAAGTTAGTTATTATGGTTACTCATAACCCCGATTTAGCTTTAAAATATGCAACTAGGATAGTAAGATTATTAGATGGTAATGTTATAGAAGATAGTAAACCATTTAGTAGTGAAGATGAAATTAAAGAAGTTAAAGAAATTAACGCTAAAAAAGAAAATCAAAAAGTAGAAAAAGCTAAAATGAGTTGGTGGACAGCCTTTAAATTGTCAGCTAACAATCTATTATCTAAATCAAAAAGAACAGTTTTAACCTGTATTGCTGGTAGTATTGGTATAGTTGGTGTATCAGCAGTTTTAGCTGTTTCCTCAGGTGTACAAGGTTACATTGATTCGATGCAAGATGATATGTTATCTGGTAATCCGATTACAATTGAAGAAACAACCCTAGATTTAGCATCTTTAATGGTTAATTTATCTATGGGTGAAAAACAAGAAATAGTAGAAAATGCTGTTAATGTAGATTCATTATTAGAATATATTTCTAAAAATTTAGTTGGTGATAATGCTTCAATTATTCAAAACGATATTGATGAAAATTATATTAATTATCTAAAATCAATGCCTAGCGATTATTATAATGCAATCCAATATGATTATGGTATTAATATTAGTAATAATATCTATACTGATTTCATAATTGGTGGTACAGTAGAAGAGCCTGAATATCCATCTTTGACAACAATCAAGTCAATGTATACATCACTACTTAATAGTCAACCTGATTTTCAACAATTTTCAAGCTTGATTATGTCACTTGGCAGTAGTATGAGTCAAGTTATACCAAATGAAGAATATATAATGTCACAATATGATTTAGAATATGGACATTTCCCAACTAAAGAAAACGAATTATTGTTAGTTCTTAGTGATGATCAAAGTCTTACTGACTTAACTTTGGCTCAACTAGGCTATTATTCACAAGAAGAGTTTTTAGATTTAGCTATGAACCCAAATGAAAACAACAAGCTACAATTTAGTTATGATGAAATACTAGATAAGAAATTTTATTATTATAGTAATGATCAAATATATAAACCTAATTTTACTAGTCAAACTGACGCTCTTGCTCATATAGAAAAGCCATTTAACTATATTCCTTATAGTAATGAAATAGTAAACGGAGCACCTATAGAATTAGAAATAGTAGGTATAATTAAGCCAAAAGATAATTTATATTATGGCTCATTAAAAAGTGGCTTTTACTATACAGAAGCTTTAACACAAAAAGTTTTAAATGATTCTAAAAATTCACTAATTATGTTATTTGCTGAAGGTATGATGGCTTATTTAAAATCAGATGATTTCTATTTCGGATTTGAAGCAAAAGTTGCTGATAAAATCATGAAGGTTGGATATATCGTTTTTGATTACCATTTCTATGACATTAATTATACGGAAATGTCTGTTGACGGAAGCACTCTTCAAAGTGGCGTTTCAAGTGGTATGCTATCTATGATGGGAAGTGTATCAAATTTAGGTCCTTCTATTCGGGAGTTAGGAGGTAAAGATATACCAAATTCAATCTATATTTATCCACTATCTTTTGAAGAAAAGAATTTAGTTACAAATTATTTAGATGCTTGGAATAATAAGGGGACTATTACGTTTACCAATTCAAATGGAGATGTAGTATCTTTAGACAAAGATGAAAGATCAAACGAAATCACATATACTGATACAATGGAAATTATTATTACTATAATTAATGGTTTAATAGATATTGTTACAGTTGCATTAATTTGTTTCACTGCACTATCACTTGTTGTATCATGTGTTATGATTGCAATAATAACTTATGTTTCAGTAATGGAAAGAGTTAAAGAAATCGGTGTTATTAGAGCTCTTGGTGGTAGAAAGAAAGATGTATCTAATTTATTTAATGCTGAAACAATGATTATTGGAGCGGCTTCTGGATTATTTGGTTTAGCTGTAACATATATTTTATCAATAATATTAAACGTGATAATTGATGCTAAATTTAATATTTATCCAATAGCTAATTTACCATGGTGGCAAGCTTTAATAATGTTAATAATAAGTGTTTTATTAACTGCTATATCAGGATTTATTCCAGCTAGATCAGCAGCAAAGAAAGACCCGGCTGTAGCACTAAGAACTGAATAATCATTATTTTAAATATTAAAAAATGAACTGTTTTTAGTTCATTTTTTTGTCTTGTGTGCCGGGCATGGCATTAATCTAGTAGATGAAAGTCCTACCGTGGGTATTTACCGCCAAACGTAGTGAACCCCAAGTTATTAATAGTAATATTAATGATGAAGGAAGGGGCTAGCAAATTTCTCGAG
>CASEZJ010000042.1 GCA_949292525.1 uncultured bacterium
CATTAATATTACTATTAATAACTTGGGGTTCACTACGTTTGGCGGTAAATACCCACGGTAGGACTTTCACCTACTAGATTAATGCCATGCCCGGCACACTTAAAAAAAGCTTATCACTTTTTCTTTTTTAAGTGATAAGCTTTTTTATTATTTTTTAGTTGTTTTCTTAAGTGATTGTTTTTGACCTGGTTTTTTAGCAGGTTGTTTAGTGTGATCTACAACATTTGCTAATGAGGCAAAATTTAAGATTGATGTAACAACTGAATATACAGCATTACTAGAATCATAAGATTCACCAATGTTAGCTAAACGGCCTGATTGAGAATATAATTTAAATTGATAATTATTACTCTTATCTTTAGATAAATAGAATTTACCACTAACAACGTTTTCTTTGAAGGCTGCAATAGCATTTTCAACACTATTTTTAGAACTATAGCCTGAATGTTGACATAAAATCTCACCATTATTAGCCTTTAATTCCCAAGAAAATTCTTTGTTAATATCTTTTTTAATAACATATTTACCGCCTTTTTTATCTTCTTCTTTAATCTTAGTAATTTCTACTAATTGAGAATCGATTTGTTCAGCAGGTAATTCAATATCAACTATGTCATTTGTCATAGCAAAACGTTTAAATGATTCTAAGGCACTTTGGGCACCTTTTTCACTAGGGTAGTTAGCACTGATTGCCATAACCCTATTATTAGAAGCAGTTAATTTAAATTTATAATTCTTTTTCTTATCAGCAAAAACATCAGTTCTTCCTGCACTTAAATTACGTTTTAAATTGTCAATTGCTTTAATAACGGTAAGTCTAGAAGTATACATTTCAGAAACAAAAAGAATTTCACCATTACTAGCTTTTAAGCGATAACGATAGTAGTTATTTTCTTGATAAATTTCATATTTACCATCATAACTACGACCTTTTCTTTCTTCATCTTTGTCGTCATCAACATCTTCAGCAAGAACTTCTTCTTTAGATTCTTCTTCTTTTTCAACTTCAACAACTTCAGGTTCTACCTTAGCTTCTTCTTCAACCTTAGATTCTTCTTCAACTTTAACAACTTCAGGCTCTTTAGTAGTTTTTTCTTCAACTACTTTATCTTCTTTTTTAACCTCTTCTTTATTTTCAACAACCTCAAATTCTTCACTTGGTGTAGCTGTTGCTACAACATCTTCTACTTGATTTTCATCAACTGGATTATTTTCTAATTTTGCCTTATCTTGAGCACTTAAGTTAGCAAATTCTTGTTTAAGTATTTTAGCTGTTCTAATATCGTTAACCTTTTTAATGATTAAAAATATAATTAAGATTACTAATAGAACTGTAAAACATCCTAAAAATACCCAATCTACAGTCTTTAATTCAAACGCATTAAACATATAAAAAGCCTCCATTTCCTTCTAATTTTATTATATCTTATTTAATCAATAATAACAATATTTTTGCCAAAAATCCGACCAATTTTTCACAAATTTTTTACATGTCAAATTGACTGTTATATAATGTTGCATAAAAACCACCTTTAGCTAATAGCTTTTCATGATTTCCTTGTTCTACAACATTACCATCTTTCAAAACTAGGATAATATCAGCATTTTTTATTGTTGATAAACGATGGGCTATAACAAATGATGTTCTATTTTCCATTAGTTTATCCATTGCTTTTTGAATTAATATTTCCGTACGCGTATCGACTGATGAGGTTGCTTCATCTAATATTAACATCGGTGCATTTTCAATCATCGTTCTAGCTATTGTTAACAATTGTTTTTGACCTGCTGATACATTAGCGCTCTCAGTAAAGACATAATCTAAACCACCAGTTAATGAATTAACAAAATGATCCATATGACAAGCTTTTAAAGCTTTCATAATATCCTCATCGGTAGCATTTGGATTAGCAAATTTCAAATTATCTCTTAAAGTTCCTTCAAATAACCAAGTATCTTGTAAAACCATTCCAAATAAAGATGCTACATTTTCCCTACTTATATCTTTAGTACTTATACCATCTATTAATATTTCACCACTATCAACTTCATAAAACCGCATCAAGAGATTTACTAATGTTGTTTTACCTGCTCCTGTAGGTCCTACAATAGCTATTTTTTGACCAGCTTTAACTTGACAATTAAAGTCAAATATAATTTGTCTATCTTTTGTATAACCAAAATTAACATTCTTAAATTCGACATCGCCTATAACTTTATCACTTTCTAATTTTGTTATTACGTTTTCGGCTGGTAATTCTTCTTCACTTAAAAACTCAAATACGCGTTCAGACGCTGCGGCACATTGTTGAATAACTGTCCCCATTTGTCCGATTTGTTGCATCGGCTGATTTAATTGCCTTGTGTATTGAATAAATTGTTGGATAATCTCTAAGCCATATGTACCTGTCATGCTTAATAAGCCACCAACAACGCAAATTGATGTAAATGACAAATTGCCGACAAAACTCATTAATGGCATCATCATGCTAGATAAGAATTGGCTTTTCCATCCAGTATATTTTAATTCTTTATTCATTTTATCGAATATAGCAAATTGTTCATCTTCTTGATTGAAAACCTTTATAACATTTTGCCCTGAATAAGCTTCTTCAATATGACCATTTAAATTACCTAGGGCTTTTTGTTGAGCTCTAAAGTATTTTTGACTTACATTTATTAAAATAATCATGATTACTAAAGATAATGGTATTGTAATAACTGCAATTAATGTCATGCTAGGTGAGATTATTAACATCATTGTGAAAACACCAAAGAACATAACAATTGATGAAATAAATTGTGACAACGTTTGATTTAAATTTTGTCCTATCATATCTATATCATTTGTAACTCTACTTAAAACATCACCAAAACTTCTTGAATCAAAATATGATAGGGGAATTTTATTTATTTTGACTGAAATATCATTACGCATACAATTAGTTATTTTTTGGGTTACACCAGTCATGAAGAAACCTGAAAAATAATTACATAATGCACTACTTGAATATAAGAAAATTAAGATGATTGCGGTCCTAATTATATCGTTACGCGGATCATATGAGTTATTTGCAATAAAGCTTTGGGTATATTTAGTAATGTCACCTAAAAATTTAGGCCCTAAAATCATACAAATAGTTCCGCAAACAGATAAAGATATTGCTAAAACTATAAACAATATATGGGGTTTTAAATATTTAGAAAGCTTTTTTAAACTACCTTTTGTATCTCTAGCTTTTCCGTAATTAGAATTCATATTAGGTCTAGGCATTTTCTAATTCCTCCTTTGAGAATTGTGAATATGCTATTTCTTGGTATACAGGACAATTCTTTAATAATTCTTCATGCCTTCCATACCCAACCATCTTACCATCGTCTAAAACTATTATTTTATCAGCATGTAAAATGGTACCAATTCTTTGAGCTACTATTACATTTGTAGTTCCTTTTGTCTTTTCATTTAAAGCTTCCCTTAATTTTTGATCTGTCTTTAAATCTAGAGCACTAAATGAATCATCAAAAACTAATATTTCCGGACGTTTAATAATTGCCCTTGCAATACAAAGTCTTTGTTTCTGCCCACCAGAGAAATTAGTTCCACCTTGGGCAACAGGTGCATCATATCCGATTTCTTTAACAAATTCGCTAGCTTGAGCTATATCTAAGGCATATGATATGTCATCATCATTTAAATTTGGCTTACCAAAAGCTAAATTTGATCTTATAGTTCCAGAAAATAAAACGGCTTTTTGAGGAACAAATCCTATTTTATCTCGCAAAGTTTCTTGTTTTATATTTTTAACATTTACGCCATCAACTAAAACCTCGCCACTTTTGACATCATAAAACCTAGCTATTAAGTTAACTAAACTTGATTTACCGCTACCTGTACCACCTATTATAGCTAATGTTTCGCCTTTATTAATTTTAAAATTAATATTTTCTAAGACATCTTCTTTACCATCACCATAAGTAAAATTGACATTTTTAAACTCAATAGTACCAACCTCATTTGGCTTTGTTTCAACTTCAGGATCATTTATTAAAGTGTTAGATTCTAATATTTCATTAATACGTCTTGCTGATACTATTCCACGTGGAACTAATACAACGATCATAGTAAGTTGCATAAAGCCCATAACTATTAACATAGTGTATTGTTGAAAAGTAAAGATTGAACTAAATGCTTCAGCTTGAGCTGTTGTAGTACTAATCTCGTAAACAATAAAACCACCAACCCACAAAATTATAAGGGATGCCATATTCATTATTATCTGCATACCGGGGCTAAAAATAGAAAAAACACGATTAACAAAAATGTTATTTTTAGTAATATTATCATTAGCTTCTCTAAATTTAATTTCTTCTTTTAATTGAGCATTAGATGCTCTAACAACTCTTAAACCTGTTAAATTTTCTCTAGTAACTAGGTTTAAGCGATCCGTTAATTTTTGAATAATATTAAATTTAGGAATAACAATTATAAATATTGTAAATACTAATAACACTAAAGCAACAATTGCACAAATTATAACAACACTTAATTGTGATGAGGTTTGTATGCTAACAGCCTTAATAATACCATATATTGCATATATAGGGGCTGCTACAGCCATTCTTAAAACCATATTCACAACCATTTGGACTTGCATAACATCGTTTGTTGATCTTGTTATTAATGATGATGTTGAAAATTTATCAATTTCAGCTAAACTAAAGTTTTCAACTTTTTTATATACTGCTCTTCTAAGACCGTAGGAAAAATTTGCCGCAAATTTAGCTGAGAAAAAGCAAACAAGAATCGTGCTACATACACTACCAAGTCCTAAAAGCACCATATATAAAGCGTTTTGCCAAATATTAGCTTTAGCTTCTTCTAAAATAGGATCAGTTAATATTCCTTGTTCTTTTAACGCTGAAACAACGCTCGCATTCTTTAATATATCTTGCATACGCTCTGGTAAAGTCATATCACAAAATACTTGTGTTGCAACTAAAGCTATAATTAAAACAACAATTAAAGCATAGATCTTTTTTGTATATTTAAATAGTTTAAACATTTTTTATTCACCTCGTATTTTTAAATTTTATTATATATATTATATTAAGTAAAGTATTGCTAAATATTTTACATAATTTTACACAATTTAAAAGCAAGCCTTAAAGCTTGCTTAGTTAATCAATAAAATTTAAAACCTCACTTAAATCACTTATAATTGGTGCATTAGTTTTACTTAAAACTGTAATACTTTGATGCCCACCAGAAAATAAGATTATTTTAAATCCTAGTTTGTTAGCCACTTCAAAATCATGGGTTGTATCACCAACTAATAATACTTCTTTAGGATTAATCTTATTATTATTAATAAAATCACTAGCCACTAAAATCTTAGAAGTTGCATATATGTTATCAAGTCCTAAAACATTATCAAATTCGGTTTTTAATTTTAAAATTTCTAATTGTTTTGTTAAATTATCAATTTGACTAGCAGATAATACTACTTTTTTAATATTTAATTTAGTTAATTTAGCTAATACTTCTCTTAAATGAGGATAAATAGCACAATGATATGATGCTTCTTGATAGTCATTTATAAATATTTCTGATAATTCCTCGAAGGAATTTAAATTAAAATCTATTCCCGCTAATTCATAATATTTCTTAATTGGAAAGGTAAAAACATTACGATATTCAATAATATCTAATTTTTTCTTATTTTGTAATGTTAATAATTTATTTAATAAATTTAGGCATAAATCAACATCATCTAATATCGTACCATTAAAATCAAAAAAAACATATTTAATCATATAAACTCCTAAAATACATATAAATATATACCTATAAAATGTAATAATGTTCCTGCAATACAAAAGAAATGCCAAACAAAATGAGCATATTTAAATCTAGAAGCAAAGAAAATAATCCCAATAGTATATGCTAATCCTCCTCCTAATATTAGGTAAAAGAATGTTGGATTATATTGATATAATAAAGGAATTAATAATAAACCACTCCAACCAAGTATTGCACATACTACTGTATGTAAAATAGTTGTTTTTTGCTTGATTAAAGTCTTACATACAATTCCTATTACAATTAATCCCCATTGAATACCAAAAAATATATTAGCAAGTAAAGGATTTAATTCATGAATTGTAATTAAGAGAATTGGAGCATATGTACCACCAATTAATAAGAAAATAGAGGTATGATCAAAGACTCTAAAAACTTTTTTTACTGTACTACCATTTTTAAAGCTATGATATAAACAACTCATTATATAAAGCATGAACATACAGAAACTATAAATTATCGCCCCTGCATATTCTCTTACACTTGTAGATTTTAATAATAATAAAACTAATGATACAATTGCAAATAAAACCATTATACCATGAGTAACACTATTGCCTATTTCTTCTCCTAAAGTTTGAGGTCTACGTGTTCGTTTCTCCATTTTATTCACCACCCAACATATTATATAACTAGTTTATCTAGTTTTCAATACTAAATGTAGTTGTTTTCTATATCTAAAGCCTTAGATAACGGTGGATATATAATTAAAGAACCTAAGAAAGTTAAGGAACCTGTTAAAATGCTAGCTGGTATTTTACTAAATGATAAGGTTAGGCTTGCTTCAAATCCCATTCTATCAATAAATGTAGATAAAACAACTCTAAATATGAATTCTCCACAAATATTAAAAATAGTAGCTAATGATACGGCTATTAATAAATAGCTAAAATTAGAATTTTTAGTTAATAGAATAATTCCTACTAATATAAAAATTATTGTAAAAATAAATAAACAAATCGGAACTAATAAATTAAAAGTTATTAACGTGTTATTTATTTTCATTCCATCTATTAAATAGATATATAATGAATAAATAGCTAAAATTAAAAATATAACCCCGATAACAATTAAAAAAGTTGAACATTTTTTATTGTTAGGTTTTTTGTTATTTAACTGCTTAAATAAAACACCACATATTAAGCCCATTAAAAATTTAAGTACTAGCGTTCTTATAATTGTTGATGGTGTATCTAAATAAAAATGCAAATCATTTAATCCCATTCCTAAAGAACCAATTAAGCCACCTTTAATACCGCCTAATAAGAGAGCTGATAAAATACATATCAAGTTACCTAAATGAACCTTACCGCCTGTAGGTAGCGGAATCATTATAAATGTTCCTATATAGCATAAGGCTGTTAAAGCGGCAAATAAAACAATATTAAAAATTTTATTTTTATTTTCTAGCATTTTTATTACTTCCTTAAAAAAGCCTCTCCCTAAGGAGAAGCTATGATTAGTTTTTAGTTTCTAAATTTTCATTTGAATCAGAAGAATTTAGTTCATTAGAAATAGAATTTTCTTCACTTGGTACAACATCTTCTGCTTGTGATTCAATTTCATTAACTTCTGTTCTTAATTCTTCTTCATTAGTTTGTTTAACTTCTTCGGTAATTGTTGTAGTTTCTATTTGTTTAACAGGAGCTTCATTAGTTTTAGCAACTACAAGTTGTTTTTTGTATTGATCGCGCATATAAGGCTTAGGCGTTTTATTTTTATTCTTTAATACAAAATAACCAAGAACAATACAAATAACTAAATAAACAACCATAACTACTGCTGTTTTAACGATCGGACTATTACCGATTAAATCTGTATAACTTTGAATCCCTTCACCAAAGCCTTCATGACTTTCATATCTATCTATCCAACCTTCTCCTTCAGCTGGATCATAAAAATTTTTAAATATTTCTGCTCTTTCAGATAGATTATCTTCAGTTAGACCATCAACATAAGCTTCCCAGGCTGTAACTAATTCTTCTCCTAGGGTAAAGAACTCAGTATCAATAACTAAAGGCTCTGTAAAATCAGCCTTTTGTAAAGGCGTCTTAGTTGAATCATTAGGATTTGCTTTACTATCATAAAATTCATAACCAGTAATTTGACCGCCTAATTCTTCTTCTATTATTGCTAAATCTAGGTCAATCTCTAAGAATTTCATATCATCCTCATCATCAATATAACTAGTATAATGTCTTGTTACTCCTTCACCATCTGGACTAGTAGCATCATATGGTTCATTAAAGTTAAAACTATAACTCTTATCTCCATTTTTAAAGACAATTCTGGTATAGTTATAAGTTTTATCACCTATTTTTTCTCCATCTAACTCAATATCATTAATATGATTTAAAAAGAAAGTGTAACCAGCATTATACATATTAACATTTTGATCTTTACCATTTAATTTAATGGTTTTATTTTCAACTGTTAAAGCTTGTAATGAAACTAAATCAAAATGGTCACCTTCTACAGTAGTAATACTGTCTTCATCAAAATAAGGGAGAAATGACTTTGCTACATTATTATATTCGTCATGACTCATAAATTCTGTTATTTTTGCCTGCACATCAGACATTTGAAATCCTGAGTAACCTATCATCATAATCATAAAACCTAGGATAATAGCTACCCCGAAAAATAAAATCTTTTTTACCATGTTAAAACCTCACAATTAGACTAAACCTATTTTACATTATTTTTTTTAAAAATCAATTAATAAATTAAGTTTCCACAAAATCCCATATTTTTTACTTAAAACTCTTGCAATATTTTTAAAAATATGTATAATTATTGTGCTTGTCTTAAATATGGCGTATATGGTGAAGTGGTTAACACTCTGGATTGTGGCTCCAGCACGCGCAGGTTCGATCCCTGTTATACGCCCCAATTAAGTATTATTAAGGGTCTTAGGGCTCTTTTTTTATTGTTAGTTAAAGTAAAAGCTGTGAATATTAGATTAATGTCTAATTTATCACAGCTTTTAATATAGTATATTAAATTCTTAGTATTATATACCCCCAGCTATAAATTCTTAGTATTACTTAAAGCTATAAACAAAAAGTATTAAAGCTTTAAATTCTTAGT
>CASEZJ010000043.1 GCA_949292525.1 uncultured bacterium
AACCTCAAAAATGAGGCTTTTTGTGCTGAATTTAATAAATATATATTTTATATAGAAAATTATTAAATTACAGCTTGATTTTTCTTATCTAATTTTTTACGTTATTATTTGTAAACGTTTTCTTTTTTCCTTGTTAAAAAAAACAAAGTGATATAATATAGGTGAAGTAAAACAATTTTAAATTATGCTGTATCCATGAAAAAATCTAAAAATGGGGGAATGGTAAATATGATACAGATATTTAACCATGTAATTAAATATGAAAAAAATATTAACTTTAGTTTTATTAGTTTTGTGCTGTAGTAGTTTTAGCGCTATTAACACTGTACGTTATGAAAATTATATGAATGCTTACTACAGAAACTTAACTGAAAATTTTCCGTATAACTATAGGGGATCATGCGGATATATTTCAATGTGCATGCTATTATCATATTATGATTCTTATTTAAGTGATGATGTCATTCCAGAATTTTATGATGTATGTGCAGGTAGTGATCAAAGTTATGTTCCAGGAGTTGATAGTTCTCCAGGTGTAAGAGAAGATTATTTGTCAAATGGATACGATTGCACAAATCAAGAATATTTAGATATGATAAACTATAATAAGTGTGTATCTTTACATTCATATTTTTTATCAGAAGGTATAAAAATCGGGGCATATCATTATAGTCTAAATAATAAGCTTAGTTTTGCTCTACAATTAAGTGAAGAACTTCAATTATTAAATAATTATTTAATAACTAAAACACCATTTAGAGACGCCTTAGATGAGCCTATAGTGAGATATTATAGCCTTTCTAATTGTGGAAATGAAGAAAATATCAGAAATGCGGTTATAAACGCAATTAATGAAGGAAGACCTATAATGTTGTCAATATCAGGAACAGCTAATCATTCTGTTATTGCATATGATTATGATGAAGAAAAGGATATTATTTATTGTCATAGTGGTTATCATGGTTATGATACACACCTTGATATAAATGATGTTGGATTGGGTAACGTTACTATCCGTTACGGAATAGATTTAAAATTCACTAATGTATCCCATAGTCATAATGATAATTATATTTTATTTGCAGACGCAGGTTCTGACTATTATTGCCCATGCTCAACAGCAATAGGCTTTCAATACTTATTTAACTAAAGATATTAGGGAGGGAAATATGAAAAAAAAATATTTAACAATAATAACATTATTATTAGTTGTATTTGTAGTTGGTTGTGAAAATGAAAAAATATATAAAGATGGTGATCAAGTAATCATTGATGGATTAATATATGAATATAATACACCAAAACTTAATAAAGAAACTAATCTTTTAGATGTGCCATATTTTAATTATGAAACAGCAAATATAAACGATTCCCAAAAACCAATCTATCATTCAGCCTATCCAATCGATATGTTACACCCTGAAAAATTTCCAATAGCTGAATCTGATTTAACTGAACCTAATTGGTCTAATTTAAGTTACCAAAGTTTATCATATACTACTAATAGAGGAGTCCTTCTTGATGACACATACTCTACTCAGCAAAAAATGTTTAACCCTGTTACATATGGTGAAAACGATGTTATGTTTGCTTTAAATAATGTTGATCGAAATTACGTTTGGGAAAACTCATGTTTCTGGATCGTAGGTTCAACCAACGAACTTAAAGCAACAAACGAAGATGATTACATTATGACATCTATAGAAATACCTAGTATGATTGATGGCGTTGTTGTTGCCGGAATAGGCTATGGTGCTTTAAATGATGTAGTTATAATGAATTTGCATATTGAAGGATTATCAAGTATGGATATAAGAGATGTATCAGTAGTTAAAGAATATACACAAATTCCATTCTATATTATGCCTTATGGTATTAATAATTCTATTATTGGTCATATACTTAGCGATAGAGCTTCTTTTATATATTCACTAGGCTTTAATAATATTGAACTACATAATTTAAAATTTAATCGAACCACATATGTATATGATTCATCATTTTATAAAGTTACAAAATTATGGGAAAATTATTTTAAAGTGTATGATGGTGAAGCACAAGATGTATTTAAAACATTTACTTTTGAATATTTGTCTTTCCCAGGCTCAGTATATAATGATGCTCCTTTAATTAATGGTGTGTTTGTAGATTGTGAATTTAGTGCCTATGACAACGGCTATAAGACACTATTTAATACAGCTGATTTCTATGGCTCATATAGATATCTTTCTAATGGTGAATATATATTACATGATACTTTAATATCTAATTATCAAGAAAATTCAGAATTTAGAAGCCCAAGTAATATATCTGAATTAACTTTACGCTATCCTCTTTTAAAATCACTATATACTGAAAATCAAGAAATTAAATGCTATTTAAACGCTGAAGAATTAATATTAGGTCTTAAAAAAATATATCTAATGGGTACTGTTTCAACAAATGTCGATACTAATAGTGATTTTTATTTAGATGAAAACAACATATTATATTTTTTAAGTAGTCAAACAACAGATAAATCTACTGTTTATATTAAAATATTTAAGATTCCTGCTAATTGTGAATTAGTCGAGATTGAAAAACAATTTGAAAATTATAATATGTTATATTAATATTTAAAAAAATATATTGCAATTAAAACAAAAAAATGTATAATCTAGACATATGAAAAAAAGAAATAGTAATTTAGATTAAGATTTAAGCGAGTTGTCAGTTGGTGTAAGGACAATATTTGAGGTCTATATGAACGCGTCTTTTAATTAATGCTAGGAATTAAGTATTAGCATTAGGGTTTCGCCCTTTACAGCGGTAGAGTATGATTGTACTTGAAGGGTATATCTTTACAAGATATAAATTAAGGTGGCACCGCGGAAAATTTCGTCCTTAAATGATAATTTATCATTTAAGGCTTTTTTTGTGTTATAGGAGGTAAATATGAATAAATTATTACAAAAAGAAAACGAACTATTAGATGAATTTAATAAATATGTAAAAGATATTTATAACCATCCCGAAATTGGTAATGAAGAATTTAGAACTTCTAAATTATTGGCTAATATTTTAATAAAATATGGGTTTAAAACTAAAGCCCCAAATTTATTAAAAACCGATTTTTTAGGTGTTTATAATGCTAAAAAACTAGGACCTAAAATTGCCTATTTATGCGAATATGATGCTTTACCAGAAATCGGACATGGTTGTGGTCATAATTTGATTGGGGTAACATCAATTTTAGCAGCTATTATGCTAAAAGAAATTATTGAAGAAATTGGCGGGTCTATTTATGTGTTTGGTTGCCCAGCAGAAGAAAATTATGGTGGAAAAGTAGAATTAACTAAACTTGGTGCCTTTGATGACATTGATGTAGCGTTGATGTTACATCCAAGTTCTAAATACAGTGTAGGGGGCAAAACTTTAGCAATTATTCCAATTAGATATACATTTTATGGTAAAAGTGCCCATGGTTGTCACCCTGAAGATGGTAAAAATGCCCTTGATGGAGTTGTAAGCACTTATGTTGGAATAAATATGTTAAGACAATATTTAAAACCTGGTTGTTTTATTCACGGGGTTATAAGTAATGGTGGTAAAGCCGCTAATGTAATTCCTGATCTTGCTAGTATAGATTATTATTTTAGAGCCCCAAGCATTGAATATGCAAACTACATTAGGTATCGGGCAACAGAAATAGCAAAAGGGGCTGCAAAAATGTATGATTTAAAACTAGAAGAGACCATTTATGAATCTATATATGAAGATAAGAAAATAAATTATACCTTAGCTAAAGAATTAAAGAAAATTTATTATGAAATGGGAATTATAGCAGAAGATGTTAATGAAACCCATTCTGGTTCAAGTGATATAGGTGCCGTGTCATATAAAGTCCCTACTATAGAAGGTACTATTAAGATATGTGATGATAATATTTGTGCTCATAGTAAAGAATTCGCTAGCGCTACTATATCTAAACAAGGACAGGAAGCTTTAAAATTAGGAGCACTTGCCTTGGCTAAATTAGGATATAACTTGCTTTGTGATAAAAAATTATTAAAAGAGGTAAAAAATGAATTTAAAGAAAGTAATTAATCTAGCTATTTTATGTTTATTCTTAATACTTACAATAACTGGTTGTAAAAATAAGCAAAATGAATCTAATAATTACCTTGATTGGGAAAATATGACCTTTGAACAAAAAGTTACGGTCCCAAATGAAGTTTTATTAGAAGATAATAAATTAATCGTCGCAACTTCACCTGATTTTTCCCCATACGAGTTTAAAGATATTAATCAAAAAGGAAATAAACAATTTCAAGGTGCTGATATTGTTCTAGCCAAATTTTTAGCTGATACAATGGGACTTAAATTAGAAATAACAGAAGCTAGTTTTGATGGATTAGTAATAGAATTAAATGTCGATAAAGCTGATTTAGTATTAGCCGGTTTAACATATTCAGAATCACGGGCTAAAAACTTTAGCTTTACCGATGTTTATTTTGAAGAAAAAGAAGAAAACAGTCAAGTTTTAGTAGTTTTAAAAGATAATTTAGCTAATTTAAATAATTATGATAAACTAAATAATGAAAATACTACCATAGCTGCTCAAGCTGGCTCAATTCAAGAAGAATTACGTAATAAACAATTACCTAATGCCAAAAAATGGACGATTCAAAAAATAAATGACGGGGTTATGCAGCTATTAAAAGGCTCAGTTGATGCGATAGCATTATCTTTAACAAATGCTAAATTAATTGTTGATAATAATCCATCATTAACAATAGTAACTGATTTCCATTTTGATGCAGTTGAATATCAGGGAAATAGAGGTTTATTAAAAAAGGATAATTCACTAGTCACTTATATTAATGAAGCTTTAACCTATCTTGATAATGAAACTTATGCAAATTGGTTAAATATATCCCGTGATTATGCGATTGAAATTGGGCTTGGTGAAACAAACGATAGTAATTTTTTTGTAAAATTTGCCACTGTTTTAAGTGATTATAGTCTAGAATTTCTTAAAGGTACTGGGATTACATTATTATTATCAGCTGTAACTGTAATATTTGGTACTGTTATAGCCATTATATTACAATTAATTAGAAAATCACGTTTTTTATTTTTAAGGTCAATTGGAAATGTTTATGTTGAATTTGTTAGAGGTATCCCTTTACTATTATTATTATGGCTATTATATATGTTAGCACCATCAACATGGCCACCAATACTTAGTGTAGGTATAGCTTTATTTTTAAATAGTGGGGCCTATGTAGCAGAAATTATTAGGGCTGGTATTTTAGGCGTTGATAAAGGTCAATATGAAGCAGCAAGAGCCTTAGGATTATCAAAATTTAAAACATTTAAGAAAATTATTTTCCCTCAAGCAACTAAAAAAATATTACCTGCCTTAGGTAATGAGTTTGTAGCATTAATTAAAGAAACTAGTTTAGCATCAGTATTTTTTATAGGCGATTTAATGACTGTTAAAAACAACATAACATCTATAACTTATCTTTCGATTGAGCCATTTATTATAGTAGGTGTAATTTACTTTATTTTGACATTTGGCACTACCAAGATAATAAAATATTTCGAAATGAAATTGGAGGTTTAATTATGAATTGTTTATTAGAAGTAAAAGACATAAAAAAGAACTTTAAAAATGTTCAGGTTTTAAAAGGAATTAATTTACAAATTCATAAAGGTGAAGTTATTTCAATAATTGGACCATCTGGTAGCGGTAAATCAACATTTTTAAGATGTTTAAATTTATTAGAAATACCTCAAAGTGGCTCGATAGCGTTTAATGGTGAAACGATATTTAATTTAGATAACAATTCTAATGAGGTAGAAGAAATTTTAAATAAGATTGCGATTGAAACAGATAAAGTTAAATTAAAGAAATTAAATAAAAGTCTCAATAAAGCCATGAAAAAAGAAGCAAAAATAGCACTTAAAAAAAGTGTTGAATTAGAAAAGAGTATAAATGCTTATCGTGAAAAAGTTGGAATGGTCTTTCAACATTTCAATATATTTAAAAATTTAAGTGTTATAGAAAATATAACTTTAGCTCCAACCTTGCTTAATAAATTGACTGAAGAAGAAGCAAAAAAACAAGCCTACGAATTATTAAAAAGAGTAAATTTACTTGATAAAGCAGATGTTCCGATAAAAGGCTTATCAGGAGGGCAACAACAACGTTTAGCTATAATTAGGACTCTAGCAATTAATCCAAATATTATTTTATTTGATGAACCTACTAGTGCATTAGATCCGGAAATGGTTAAAGAAGTATTAAATGTAATAAAAGAATTAGCTAATAGTGGAATGACTTTAGTAATTGTGACTCATGAAATGGGATTTGCAAGAGAAGTTAGTGATCGGATAATTTTTATGGATAATGGAGTTATTGAAGAAATGGGTACACCATCTGACATTTTCAATTTTCCTAAAAGTAAAAGATTACAAGAATTTCTAAATGCTGTATTATAAGACAATTAAAGCCCTTTCAGTCATAGCTTAAATATGCTATAATGAATCTTAGAAAAGAGGTAAAGTATGAAACTATTAGAAAAAATTAATGTTGGACATACTACGCTTAAAAATCGTATTATGTTCCCCCCACTTACTACCGGTTATGAAGAACGTGATGGTTCAATCGGTAAAAAAAGTTTAAATTTCTATAAGCGGTTAGCTGAAGGAGGAGTTGGATATATCGTAATTGGTGATGTAGTACCAGTACCTACAATTTCACCCACACCAAAATTATATCTTGATAGTCAAATACCAACTTTTAAAGCCTTAGTAGATGCTTGTCATCAATATGATGCTAAAGTTGGTCTCCAAATATTCCATCCTGAATACGACTCAGAAGCTATTGTACAAATGATGGCTGAAAAAAAACCAACAAATGAAATTTATGCTAAACTTCACTATGATATGACTCATTTTATAAATGAAGTTACTGAAGAAAAACTAAACTCAATTTTAAACAAAATAACCGAATGTGTTAAAAGAGCCATCAGTGCTGGAGTGGATGTAATAGAAGTTCATGGTGATCGCTTAGTTGGTTCACTTTGTTCAAAAATTATCAATCATAGAACAGATAGCTTTGGTGGCAGTTTTGCTAACCGAACTAAGTTTGCTCTTGCTGTCGTAAAAGCAATCCGTGATGCTTCAGATACTATTACAATTGATTACAAATTGCCAATTGTAACAAAACAACCAGATGGAAATTTGCTTGGTAAAGGTGGTCTAGAATTAGATGAAGCTATTGAACTTGCAAAATTATTAGAAAAATCTGGAGTCCACATGATTCATGTTGCTCAGGCTAATCATACCGGTAATATGAATGATACAATTCCAGCAATGGGTACTAGGGCCTATGCGTTTATGCTAGAAGAATGTAAAGCAATTCGTAAAGCAGTTTCTATACCACTATCAATCGTCGGTAGAATTGTTGATGTAAATATGGCAGAAAAACTAATCAATGATGGTATATGTGATATAGTAGGATTTGGTCGTGGTTTATTATGTGATCCAGATATTGCTAATAAACTTCAAAGCAATAAAGCTGATGAAATAAGACAATGTATGATGTGCAATAAGGGTTGTACAGATGCAATTATGGCACGTAAATTTATTTCATGTGTACTAAACCCTGAAAATGGTTATGAATACACACGTCAAATCACTAAACCAACAAAAAAGCATAATGTTGCTATAGTCGGTGGTGGTATTGCCGGTCTAGAAGCGGCAAGAGTAGCCGCCTTAAAAGGTCATGATGTTACAGTATACGAAAAAACAAGCCGATTATATGGACAATTAAATATTGCTTCTATTCCACCACGAAAAGATGAGATGAATAGAGCTTGTCGTTATTATGAAAGAGTATTAAGCAAATTAAATAATGTTAAAATTTTATTAAATACACCATTTACAAAAGATATGGCTAAACCTTATGATGACATTATTGTTGCTGTAGGAGCAACTAATGCTCATCCAAATATCAAGGGTATTAATTATGCAGTTGATGCTTGGGATATATTAGATAATAAAGTTGAGCCTATGGGGGAAATCGTTGTATGTGGTGGCGGTTTAGTCGGTGTTGAAACTACCGAATATTTAATTAATAAAGGTTATAAAGTAACAATAGTAGAAATGATCGACAAAATCGCTAAAGAAGAAAGTAGTACTATTTTACCAACTATATTAAGCGAATTTAAAGAAAAAGCTGTTAACGTATTAACTTTACATAAAATAAAAGAAATCACTAATAAGAGTGTTATCTGTGATATTTTAGATAAGGAAGGCAACGTTATTAATAGTGTAGAAATCAAATGCGATATGGTAGTTAACGCCTTAGCTAGTCATAAAGAAACACTAGATTTAGATGGGGTAAATAAAAACATTATTATTGTTGGTGATGCCTTAGAAAATGCTCCATGTTCAATAGATAATGCTACTAAGACAGCTTATGATGCTGCTAATAGTTTAAATTAAAATGGTTCTTTAAAATCTTAGTATTATTTTAACTTTAAAGCTATAAACTAAAAGTATTAAAGCTATAAACAAAAAGTATTAAAACTTTAAAGTACAAAGTAT
>CASEZJ010000044.1 GCA_949292525.1 uncultured bacterium
ATAAGCCATTACATAATATCCGCCTTCAGCTGATTGAACTAAAGCCATACCACGACCTAATTCATCATCTTTGTTTTGTGAGAAGCCTACTGCATAAACAGTACCAGAAACTTCTAATTCTTCTTCTGGTTTAGCAACGTAGTATTTTTCCCAAGTATTAAATTCTTCTTTTGCCCATGCTGTAAAGTAAACATATTCGCCACGAGCAGGAGCGTAATCATTTGGCTTTTCAAGATTTGTACCTAATTCTTCATCATCAACTATAACTTCTGCTCTAACTTCCATTTCAGTTAAATCCGCTGGCCATGTAACTTCATCAGCCATAGTTAAAATGTTACCATCTTTAACTTGTAAAACCTTTTGACTAGCTTCACCATTAACAATCCAGTTAACAACTACTCTTTCATCAGAAACAGTAGGTAATTCTAAACCTTCAGCTGGAAGTGGTTCAGCTTTTGAAATATAAGTAGGTAGTAATTTTGCCATTGCAGCTTCTAATTCAGAAACTGCAGCAGCTACAACTGATTCTAATGTTTCAGGTCTTTCAAGATCTGAAGCTAATTCAGTTAAATATAATCTAGCACCAGGAGCATCTTTGTCACCTGAACGATAGTTAACTACGAAGTTAGCAGAAATTTTTTCTCCTTACGAAGTTAGCAGAAATTTTTTCTCCTTCTTTTAATGAAGACCATAATTTATAGATTTCGTGTTGATCATTAAAGCTTGAATATTTAATTTGCATTTTAACAGTTTGACCTTCTGCATAACCTAATGTAATAGTCATATCTGAACTATCACCAGTAGGACCTTGAACTTCCATAACTGTAATATCTTCAACTCTTACTAAGTCACCAACATGAAGATCAATATATTCTTGCATTGTTTCATATTCAGGAGCTACCCATTTACCAGCTTTTACTTCTTCAGTAATATTGATAGGTTCAACTGTTTGTGTTTCACCTGTTAATTCAATAACACCTGTATTTTGACCAACTTGTAATGAACCATTATAACTATCTTTTTCACCATTTATTTTAACAACAGCGCCACGTACATATGAATCATATTGTTCTTTTGTACATTTTACTCTATATGCATAAATAGCACCTTTACCATCTAATGCTCTAATATTTAAAGATGTATTGCCATAGCTTTCACTATATTCTTGTTTACCAACAATTACACCTTCAAATGCTACTGGATCACCACTTTCAGCATTAAAGAAGTTTTCAAATGTTGGTTCAGCTTCTTTTAATACTGTAAATTCGAATTTTTTAGTAGCTGAATCACCGTCTTTAGATACAGTAGCTGTTAAATTTACTTTAACATCTTCTTTATCAGATGCAGGGCGAGTAATTTCAATTTTATATTTTTTATTTGTTGCGTTTGCTGAAACTTTAGCTACACTTGTTTGATCAACTGCCCAAGTAACATTAAATTCAACATTCTCATATAATAATACAGCTGTAACTTCAAAATCAGCAATAATTTCTTTCTTATTTTGAGTAATTTGAAGTGTCTTTGCTGCATCAGCTGCTGTAGGACCTTTAGGTTCGTCATCCTTACATGCAACTACAACTACTACTGCTAATAAAGCTAGTAGCCCTAAAAATAATTTTTTAATCGCTTTCATAAAATCTCCTTGTAAATTATTTGAAAACATTTTGTCTATTTCTAGACCTTAATCCAACTCTCATTAATATTTTAATATTTAACTATTTCATTTTTAAACTATAACTTAAAATAAAGGGTTTAGTTATACCGCCTTTAAGACGGTATAACTATTATTTTTTTAACTTGCTTGATATTCGCATTCTTCAATGCCTAGTTCTAATCTATCAGCAATATAAGCAGCTATATCATTACCTTGATATTCTAAAACATCGGCTACGATAGAACCAACTTCTTGACGAGCTACTGAAGAACCTACAAAGGCAGGTGAAGTGTAATAGAAATCTTGTTGATCAACAGCTAGTTTTGCAGCTTTTGCGGAAACGCCTTTTTCTGAGTTAGCTGTTGAATTATCTAAATATGCTTGATATTCATCTGTATTAACGGCTTCATTTGTTACAGGAATATAGCCTTGTAATTGAGCAAATTCATTTTGATATCCACTGCATAATAAGAATTGAGCAAATAACCATGTAGCTAATACTTCTTGTGGATCATCTTTCTTGAAGAAACAGAAAGAAGGACCTTGAGAAATAACTTTCTTATTATTTAAATCAGCTTGAGGATACATTGCTACACCAGTTTCAAATTCTTCTGAATAACAATAAGTTGAACCACCAGTAGAACCAATTGTCATATAAACTCTATTTGCAGCTGTAGTATCAGTAAATTTATCATTAGTATAAGAATCATTATTAGTTGCTTTAGTAATAAAGTAACCATCTCTATAATATTCTTGTAATTTAGATAATTGTTGTTTTGCACCATCGTTATTGAATAGGAATCTATCACCAGTAGCTGATGTATAATCGAAACCATATTGTTCAGATAAAGTGATAAATAAATTATCTTCACTATCAATACCAAGAGGTGTTGAATTAGGATCTATTTCTTTAATTTTTGCACATAAAGCCCACATTTCATCCCAAGTTTCAGGAACTTCTAGATTATGTTCTTCGAAGAAATCTACATTATAGAATAATGCTTCTGTAGATTTTAAGAATGGTAATGTGTATGTACGGTTATCGCCAAATGCCTTACCTTCATTTAAGAAAGCTGCGATTACATCTTCTTTAGCAACGCCGTCAAACTTTAATTCTGAGCCACCTAAACCATATTTTTCATCATCAATTAATGAATCGATTGAAATTGTAATTTGTGATTCATTATAGATTGCCACGTGATCTGGGTAGCAATATGCCATATTAGGGAAACCTCTAGTACCTAAGTTAGTAATAACTTGGTCTCTAACTTCATCATATCCACCAATTTGTTGAGCATCAATTGTAATATTTGGATATAATTCTTTAAAATCGGCAATAGCTTTGTTCAATACTGTTTGTCCTTTTTCTTTACCCATTGTATGCCAGAAAGTAACTGTTATTTGTTGTTCTTCATTAAAACTTTCTGGAACATCGAAACTAGGATCATAAGTTGAACCGCCACCTGTACCATTACATGCTGCTAGAGATAATGCAGCAAGAGCACCTAATGCGGCACCAAAAAATTTTTTCATTTTTCTTTTTACCTCCATAATTTTATCCCTTAATACCGGCTTTAGACACGCCTCTCATAATATATTTTCTAAAGAAAATAAATACTAAGATAAGCGGAATAGAGACGATAGTAACGGCAGCCATTTGTAGTGGGTAGTTAACTCTACCACCTGCTTCTGTACCTGTGAATGCTTCACGTAAACCATTTGTGATAAGTTTAAATTCATCGCTTGTAGTAACAAGTCTTGGCCAGACGTAAGCGTTCCATGCACCCATCATTTTTAAAATTGTTATTGAAACAATTGATGGGGCTGATAATGGTACTAAAACTTTTAAAAGATATTTCATATCGCTTGTGCCATCAACTTTAGCAGCCAAATATAATTCATTTGGAACTTGTTTAAAGTTTTGACGCAATAGATAAATATAGAATACACTGACTAAGAATGGAACTACTTGTACGATGATTGTATCTTGCCAACCAAGTCTTGAAATAGTTTCATAGTTAGATACAGTAAACATTTCACCAGGAATCATCATTGTTGCTAATAAGATTGTGAATATTAAGTCACGACCTTTAAAATTCATTTTAGCAAAGGCAAATGCGGCTAAAACAGTTATAACAAGTGATAATAATGTTGAAACAATACCAACAATAACTGTATTAATCATATATCTAGAGAAATCAGCCGCAGCCATTGAGTTTGGATAATTTTCCCAATGGATTGTTGTTGGGAAGAATGTTGGATTAACTAAATAGTATTCATCCATATCTTTTAATGATGATATAATCATCCAATAAAATGGGAATATTATTATAAATGCAATAAAGAATAAGAATAAATAAGTTATAACTAGTCTTACAACTTTAGTAACATTTTGTTTTCTTTTTACAGCATTAATATTCATTACATTATCATGAGTTGCTTGCATAAGTTACCTCCTAATAATGAACTTTCTTCTTATTTACATATAAGTTAATAGCTGTAAATACCATAATTATAGCAAATAAGATCATTGCACCGGCTGCTGCACGACCAGTTTGATAACTACCAGTTAAACTTGTATAGATATAACCAACCATTGTGTTCATACCATATCTTCTTAAATTGTCACCAAAGATACCTACAGCACTCGTATATTCTTTAAATGCTCCAATAAGACTTGTAGTAAATACATAAGCAATCATTGGCGATAATAGAGGAACTGTAATTTTTGTAAACACTCTAAATCTTGGTGTAGATTCAATTTTAGCAGCATCATAATATTGTTTGTTTACACTTTGTAAGGCACCAAGTAAAATCATAATCTTAAATGGTAAAGCATTCCAAATTATATATGTACATAAAACAAACATTTTGTTTAATTTAGGTGCACCAGCACTAATCCAATCAATTGGGTCAACTCCAAATAAACCCAGGAAAGAGTTAAATACACCAACGGTTGAAACTATACCATCACCAGTTCTAACAAAACTAAACATTACGTTAAATACCATACCAATGGCAATACCATTTGTTACATATGGTAAGAAATAAATAGTTTGTAGTGCACTACGTAGTGGTTTAATACTATTTAATGCTACTGCTATTATAAGTGACAATATTGTAGAAATTGGAACTGTTACAACAACTATAATGAATGTATTAAGTAATATTTCTTTAAAACCTGAATAAGTAACAACATCAATATAGTTTTCAACCCCAAATGTAAAGCTAACACCTGTACTTGCAGTTGTAGATTTATAACCATTTAAGAATGAAATGTAAATCGTTCTAAAGAAAGGATAAAATGTAAATATTGCTAATAAAATAATAGCTGGTAATAAATAAACATATCCTTTTTGATCACCTAAAACTTTTAGTACCTTTTGGCCAAAAGTTTTTGGTTTTCTACTGCCGCCTCTTTCTGAAGGAATTAATGATGGCTCTTGATATCTTTTATCATGAGTAGCTTGTAATGTTTCTTGCATTATCTAAGCCTCTCTTCCGTTTCTGCATTAAATAATAAGACTTTTTGTGGCCTTAAATTAAATTTAATTTCTCCTTCAGTTGGCATTGCAGTTAAAGAATCAACAATTGATCTAATTGTTGGTTTTTGACTTAAATTATGTTTAGAAACAATTGAAATGTCACGTCCCATAACTTCTAAATGATCAATATGGCAAGTTAAAACACCTTCCGGATCTACTATAAAGCCTTCTGGACGAATACCAACAAATATTTCTTGGTCTTCATGGTTAGTATCCATTATTCTTTCTTCACCAATATATACACCACCGTTTTTAATATAACCTTTAAAAATGTTAATAGGAGGTGTACCTAAGAAATTAGCTACAAATAGATTAACAGGATCATCATAAACGTCTTGTGGTTTACCTACTTGTTGCATAACCCCAAGTTTCATAACAACAATATAATCAGAGATTGACATTGCTTCTTCTTGGTCGTGAGTAACGAAGATTGTTGTTACACCTGTTTCTCTTTGAATACGTTTAATTTCTTCACGAGTTTGTAAACGAAGTCTAGCATCTAGGTTAGATAGTGGTTCATCTAGTAATAAAACTGCTGGATTTTTAACTAGGGCACGTGCTATAGCTACACGTTGTTGTTGACCACCTGATAATTCACTAGGCTTACGATCCATTAAGTTTTCGATTTGAACAATTTTAGCTGTTTCAAATGCTTTAATTGTAGCTTCTTTCTTGTTCATACGATGATTTAAAAGCGGGAACATAATGTTTTGCGCAACAGTCATATGTGGGAATAAAGCATAATTTTGGAAAACCATTCCAATTTCTCTTTTTTCTGCTGCAAGATCAGTAACATCAGCGTCACCAAAGAAAATACGTCCTGCTGTTGGTTCTTGTAAACCTGAAATCATATAAAGTGTTGTTGATTTACCACAACCAGAAGGTCCAAGTAAACCGATTAGTTTGCCGTCTGGGATTTCAATATTTAAATCATCTACGGCTCTAACCTCACTTTTTTGCTTCTTGTTTGTGAAAATTTTAGTTAAGTGTTCTAATACAACTTTCATAATTCCTCCAAATGAGTAAATTTTGTCCTTTATGATTTTATCATAAGGAATAAAAAGATTAAAGATTTTTGTGAATTTTTACTTTCTCTTTACAATTAAAATTCTAAGTTTTTAGGTGTTCTTGGGAATGGTATAACATCACGAATATTTTCAACACCCGTAATATACATAAGTAAACGTTCAAATCCCATGCCAAATCCACTATGAATACAACCACCATAGCGACGAGTGTTTAAATACCAATCCATAGATTCTGGTTTAATGCCAAACTCAGCCATTCTCTTTAGCAATAAATCCATTCTTTCTTCTCTTTGTGATCCTCCACAAAGTTCGCCTGAACCCGGAACTAATAAATCGACTGCAGCCACAGTCTTTCTATCATCATTAAGACGCATATAGAAAGCCTTAATTTCTTCTGGCCAATCTCTAACAAAAACCGGACACTTAAAATAAGTTTCTGTTAAATATTTTTCATGCTCACGACCTAAGTCTTTACCATATTCTGGTTCTTCTTCAAAATCAACTTTAGCTTCCTTTAATAAAGTGATTGCGTCATGATGTGATATTCTTACAAAATCTTTATTTAAAACCGCTTGAAGACGTTCGATTAAACCTTTTTCAACAAATTTGTCAAAAAAAGCCATCTCTTCTTTAGCGTGTTCTAAAACGTAACTAATAATATATTTAACCATTTCTTCCATGATATCCATATCATCATTGATATCAGCAAAAGCCATTTCTGGTTCAATCATCCAAAATTCACTAGCATGTCTTAAAGTGTTAGAATTTTCTGCTCTAAACGCCGGACCAAATGTATATACATTACTGAATGCTAAGGCATAAGCTTCAGCTTCTAATTGACCTGTTACAGTTAAATTAGCTGGTTTGCCAAAGAAATCTTTTGTATAATCAACCTCTTTGTTACCTATTTTAGTTAAATCAAGAGTTGTAACTTGAAACATTTGTCCTGCCCCTTCACCATCATTTGCTGTAATAATTGGGGTATGAACATAAACAAATCTTTTTTCTTGAAAAAAGTGGTGTATTGCCATAGCACAAATACTTCTAACTCTAAAAACAGCACTAAATAAATTTGTTCTTGGTCTTAAATCAGCATGTTCTCTTAAAAATTCTCTAGTATGACGTTTTGGTTGAATAGGATATGACTCATCACAACCTCCAAGTAAAACAAAACTTGTAGCTTTAACTTCAAATGGTTGTGCATTATTAGGAGTTAAAACAACAATACCTTTTATTTCTATAGACATACCTGCCCTAACTTTTCTAGCCTCATCTACACCTTTAGTTTGTTCATCATAAACGACTTGAATAGAATTAAAAAAAGTACCATCGTTTAACATAATAAAGCCAAAAGCTTTTTGATCTCTATTGCTTCTAACCCAACCTTTTAGTGTAACTTCTTTACCTTCATATTTAGCTGGTTCTTCATAAATTCGATAACTTAAATCTCTCATTTTTTCTCCTCTTTCTAAATTTATATCTAAAGGACGAATATAATCCGCGGTACCACCTTAATTCTAGATATAAACCTAGCACTCAAATCTGTTAACGCCAGCTACGGGTAGTTCTAATTAATTCTTCTACCACTTAAAGATGTTGTCCAATAACAAGATTTATTTGTTTTCACCAACCACAAATTCTCTAAAAAACCTTTTGTTATTTTTCTTCTTTGCATAACTTTAATATCTCAACATAATGATACACCAAAATTGTTGTTTTGTCTATCAAAATTATTATATATTTTTAAAGAAATAAATTAACAAAAATAGTTGTTATAAAAGCTTATTTTGTTGCTTTTATAATATTTTTTAATGATTTATAGGTATTAATTAATAAAAAAAATAGGCTATATTTCTATAGCCTAAACTATTATTTAGTTACTAATGCTTTGCCAAGACTAACTATTCCAGCAAGTCCAAAACAAGCAGCGCCTAAATATGCACCTACACCAGCCACAAATGGTTTTATGTCTAATTTTTCAACAGCATCAACCATATATTGTAATGTTTCAGAATATACTATGAAATTAGGAACAAATATTAACATAACTGCTCCACCAATTAAACATACTGCTCCAATTAAATTTAATAATTTAGAACTTAAAATGTTTAAAACAATTCCAATGGCCCCTAATACTAACGGTATTAAAGCTACAAAACTGAATTGTAGTACTACAATATCATTTGAAGTTAAGCCAAAAACAATATCCATACCGCTAAATCCTGATTCAATTTCTAAGTCTTCTAGGAAATCTTTAATTGTCTTCATTACAATTCCTTCATCTGATAATGTTGCTGCATCTACGAATAAAAATAAGGCAATACCTAACACCGCTAATAAAATAATAGCTAATAGTAATATTTGTGGCAGATTACTTTTTCTTTTCTTTGCCATATCAATGTCCTCCTTTAGTAATATTATACTTTTATATTGCGTTTAAATCAACATTGATATGTTAAAATTATTCATTTAGAATGTTTTAATAAATAAAAGCGTAATTAAAGCTTTTTTAATCATTCTTTTCCATATGCTTATATTGAATTTCATAAAGTGAATAATAAGGAACTTTTTGTTTATTGTAATAATCTAAAAGAAAATTATCTCGGATAAAGCATTCTTGTTCTAAAGATTCATCATTGTCCCATAAGTAGTACGATTTGAAACGCATTTACTTTTCGACATATATTGGCAATTACTAATATTTAAGTAGACAGGAGCGCTAATAATCGCCAAATCACAAACACACTGTTGCCTACCTAAGTATCCTTATTCCCTTTCTTCAAAGATGGAAATGCTATACACTATTTAACAACTCTGTACAAATGATGATCCTTTATTTTTTTATTTCTTCCCAATAACCATTACG
>CASEZJ010000045.1 GCA_949292525.1 uncultured bacterium
TGTTGTTGATTTACCGCAACCAGAAGGTCCAACGAAAACAATAAATTCTTTATCTTCAATTTTTAAGTTGAAATCTTTAACAACTTCTATTCCGTTTTTGTCATATATCTTTTTTACATGTTTTAATTCTATAATCATATTCTATACCTCGATTTTAACCTTTTACTGAACCTGCTGACATACCACTAATCATAAACTTAGATAAAACAAAGTATAAAATGATAATTGGTACGGCAATGAAAATACTACCTGCGGCAAAACGCGTAAATTCTTGTTGAGTTAAGTTGTTTAAACCTACTGCTACTGTCCACATATCACGATTCTTTAGTAACATTTGAGGAAGGATAATATCGCTCCATGGGAAAGCAAAACTAGTTAAACCACTATATACAATCATCGGTGTTGCTACCGGTAAGTTTATTTTCATGAAAATTTGGAATCTATTAGCACCATGCATCATAGCGCACTCATCTATTTCATAAGGTATAGTATCAAAGAACCCTTTTTGTACCATATAACTCATAGGTGCACCACCAGTATAGATTAAAATTAATCCCCAATGACTATTTAATAAGTTCAATTGTGTACAAAGTAAATATACGGCAACCATACCCATGAATGATGGGAACATACCTAAAATTAACGTTAATTTCATTAAATGCTTACGTGATTTGAATTTTAATCTAGACATAGCATAAGCAGTTAATATTGTTAAGAATGTTCCAAATACACAGCTTACTGATGAAATTAGAAGTGTATTTAAAAACCATTTTGGATAATTATAAGTATCTGTATCAGTAAATAATTTTACAAATGAATCAAAACCATATTCAGTAGGAAAGAAACCATCAAATGAATACATATCACCTTGCTTACTAAATGAAGCAAGAACTAACCATAATATTGGAAAGAAAAAGATAAATGCTACAGCGGCTAAAATTAAGTAGCTTAATACTGCACCAAATATTTTTTGAGGATTTATTATTCTTCTTTTATATTTTTTAACTGTATTTTCCATTATTTATACGTATCCTCCTGTCTATAAGCTGGAGATAAAACATATACCGCAAGTGATATAATTGATGTTATTATAAATATTATCAATGATATAGCAGCACCAATTGAGTAATAATTATTATCAATTGATAAGTTATATAACCAGTTAATTAATAAGTCGGTATTACTTGCTAAAAAGTAACCATCTGTTGTAAGACTACTTCCTCTTAAGAAATAGAAAATACCAAAGTTATTAAAGTTACCGATAAATTGGTTAATAATAACTGGAGTAGTAGCAAATACTACGTATGGTAATGTAATACTTCTAAATTGACGGAATGGTTTAGCCCCATGCATTGAAGCTACTTCATACAAATCTGTACGCATATTAGATAATATACCTGTAGCTAATAACATTCCTGATGGTACTGCTATCCAGGCATTTATAATTAAACCTAACCATCTAGCATTCCAACCAGCATCAATTGATAAGAAATCAATTGCTTTACCCCCTGATTCTTGAATTAATTGATTAATAGGTCCGCCAAATGAAAACATATATTTAAAACCTAATAAGGTAATAAAGCCAGGAACTGCATAAGCGATTATTGGGAATGCTCGCCAGAATAATTTACCTTTAACAATTTTTTTATTAATTAACAATGCTAAAGCTAATGAACCAAAATAATTCAATGCCGTAGACATAACTGCCCATAAAATATTCCAACCTAAAATTTTGCCAAATGTTGAGGCGAATTGACCTAATGTAACCAATTCACTAAAGTTTTGGAATCCTACCCAATCTACAAGTGAGTTAGTATCAACTATTCTGCCACCGTAGTTTGTGAAAGCGATCAAAATCATAACTACAATTGGTAATACGTTGAAAATAGCTACACCTATTACTGGTAAAAATAATACTGTTATATAAAACTTTTGATTTAATAATTCCTTTACTTCTTCACCAAAAGTTTTAGGCTTTAAACCTGCTTCAACTCTTAATTGGGTTTGATAAGCATCACGTACATTTGATACATAAATTGCTATATATAACAACAATATGAATAATGTCATAACACCTAATATCAAACATACGACTGAGTTGTCACCTTCAATGCCTAGTATTGGGTTTGGTTCAACATCACCTAAAGTGAAGAGTTTAACGAAATCTCTACCACCTTTTAAAACAAAATACACTATTGCTAAAATTTGAACTAATAGATAAATAATACCTTTAGCATATTTTTTATATAGAATTTGGCCTAGTCCCATTACCCCAAATGAGGCCATTGTCTTACCATTTGAATGAATTAAAAATTCTTTAAATTTTTGCCATTTATCTTTAATGGCTTCTTTTTTCTCGTTAAATTTCTTTACGAATATATTTTCTCTTTTTTCTACAACATTTTCCATCATTATCACCTACCCTAACGTTGTCAAGGCATCTATAACCTCTTTATTAGCTTGTTCTACTCTAGCTTTTATCTTGTCTAAAGAATCATATTTAGGTGGATTTGAAGAACCTGCTTCTCTAAATGCATCAGCAGCCATATCTGTAAATAATGTAGTTACAGCTTTCCATACAGAAGTAAGTTCACTATTTGACGGCATAACTCGAATATTTCCGTTATTTAAATCTTCAACAACATCCTTATTAATTCCACCTAATTGTTCAGCTAATTCTGTTCTAGCAGGAACAATACCAAGCATTTCATTTCTAAGTTGTAAAATTTCATATTGTGTAGCAAAATTAACAAACGCTAAACATGCATTAGGATATTCAGTATATGCAGATATTGCATAACCATGTACACCACCCATTGAAATACTATCAATAAGTTCTGCGTCTTCATCTGTTAAATCACCATTAGCTGGTAATTTTGGTAGTGTAGCTACTCCTAAACATTGATCAGGATCAAGACCTTCACCCTCTAATGCTGTAATAAACATATTAGTAACATCTGGTGTAGTTGCTGTAGCGAAAAAATTACCTTCTGCTAATTGTTGATATGCTATTGAAGTAATAGTTCCATCAACTGCACGTTGATCCATTAAAGTGGCTTGTTGACGTATTACACTAGCACCTAGATAGGCGTTTTCAGCTGAAATACCTATATCAGATGTATCTTTATTATCGTCACCAAAAATATAACCACCATAGCTATATAAATAACCCATACTAAAATATGGTTGTTCATAACTCTTCATGTAGCCAAATGTATCAGGATCACCATCTTCAGCTAACATTTTTGAAAATTTATACATAGCTGGCCAACTTTCAATCATGTCAGGCACGCCATTTTGATTATCATCCCACTCAGTTTCCCAATTGCTAGGAATTAAATCTTTACGATAGAACAACAATGGCTCTTGTACATTTACCGGAACGCCATAAATTTGACCATCTCTTTCATATGCTTTCCAAGCATTTTCCCCTATTCCCTCATATTCATCAATTTCAGTAATAGGAAGAGGTAAAAGATGTCTACCATCAACATATTTCATCAAATTATCATTAGCTTGATATAAAACATCAGGACCTTCACCATATGGTCCATCGTCTACTAAGTTTGTGTTTTCTGATAAATTGGCATCAACTGCTTCAATACCATATTCGGCATATTCTTCGTTAAATGCATCTAGAAGTTCATCCAGATAACCAAGTTCACGAGCTATATCGTTTTCTAGAACTTTAATTTGAACATTTCTTTCTAATTCACCAGTGAAAATATCACTTCTACCTGTTTCTTCTTCTTCAGGTAGGCAACCAATGACAATTAAAATTGTAAATATGACTACAAAATGAAGAATTAAAATTACAATTTTTTTCATGCATTTTCCTCCATTATAACGAAGCCTTTGTCATTAAGAATATTATTTTCATAATTATGACAAAGAATAACTGTTTTACCTTTAATCTTTTTATTCTTATGTGAATAATTAATATATAATTTTAATAATTTATTATTTTTCTTACGAATAATTAATAACATGTCGTTTTCACTAGTAACATATATTTCACTATATGCTAATAGATCATTTGTAGTTCTTAATTTAATTAAGGCTCTTAACATGTTATATAATTTACCATTATAATCAATTTTATTAAAATCCATCGGTCTTCTATTATCTGGATCATAACCACCTTCTAAAGGGATTTCTATACCATAATAGATACCAGGATTTCCTTTAAAACAGAATTGTAAAGCTAAAGCACAAATTAATAAGTCTAAATCTTTATTACATGAAGTATAAAATCTATCTGTGTCATGAGTATCTAATAAATTTAACATCATATCATTTGCTATATCATTATTTCTTAATAGAATCGCATTTAACTGATAAGCCACTTCTTTAGCATTTAAATTATTTAAAGCTAAATAATCTAAAGTTGCTTTAGTAAATGAATAATTCATAATTGAATCAAATTGATCTCCTCTTAAAAAAGGATAACTATTATGCCAGTTTTCAGCCACTAACAAACAATTTGGATCAATTTCTTTAACAGCTTTTCTAAATTCTTGCCAGAAACAATGACTTAATTCATCAGCTACATCTAATCGCCAACCATCAATTTTAAATTCCCTTACATAATATTTTCCTATTTCAATTAAATATTCTCTTAATTCTTTATTACTAGTATTAAACTTAGGTAAGTAATTACAAATAGAAAATATTTCATAATTGACTTTTTCTTGGTCTACCTTATCACCATGAATGATAAACCAATCATAATATTTAGATTTTTTACCATGTTTAAGAACATCTTGAAATTGTTCAATTTGATCTGAACAATGATTAAATACAGCATCTAAGATAATTTTAATATCTAATTGATGAGCTTTAGTAATTAATTCCTTTAAGTCTTCTTTTGAACCAAATTGTTTATCAACATCATAATAATCAGATATATCATATTTATGATTAGAAATAGATTTAAAAATAGGAGTTAGATAAAGGGCATTTATACCTAACTCTTTTAAATAATTTAATTTGTTTGTAATGCCCTTTAAATCTCCTCCATAAAAACTAGTAGGTTTAGGAATTTCATTAATCTTTAAATTAATGTAACTTAAATCTTTTTCTTTATTACCTAAATTAAATCTATCAATAAAAACCTCATAAAACACGCGATTTTTTAACCAGTCTATTCTTTTTGGAATATCAACTTCATTAATATAAGGGAATTGGAAGCAATTAAAATATGCCAAATTGTAATCATAACTATCTTTAACACCATCTTCACAAAAATAATATGTTTTGCCGTTTTCATTTAATGTGAATATATAAACAAATCTAACATCCCAAAGTTTAATCGTAACTTCGTAGTATTTAAACATGTAATCTTCATATTTTAAACCCATATCAATCACTTGTTGCTTGATATAGTAATCATACTTATTACCATATACTACTTGTACTTTAGCAAATTCATCTTTTTTTGCTACTCTTAATCGTAAAGTTATTTCATTTTTACTAATTGGAAAAGCATAGTTTGAATCTTCTTCATGAAAAATTGCTTCCTTAATCATATTATCCCCCTATCTTTTATTACTAGCATTATTTTGTAACTGGAGTGATAGTAATTTCTTTAGTAATAGAATTTAAACTTAATTTATATGTACCAGCTTTTAAAATAGTGATGTTAGAATGATCATCTGTTTTTATAACATCTTTACTTACTACGTTACCGCCTCTTAGGAATACACCTTGGTGTAGGCCATACCAATAACTTACAATTTGGAATGAAGCATTGTCATTAACTACGATTTCAGCTTCATAAGTGTAATTATTTGTTTGTTTTAAACTAGTATATTTAGACCAATCAGTTTCTACACCATCTACTGTAGCTAAACCTGTTAATTTGAAATCTCTATTATCTTTAGTATTAGCATCTACAACTTCATAATTTACTTCATATGTTTTACCTGTAGTTTGATATACTTCTCTATTGTAGCTAATACCATGTTTTTCTTCGCCTTCTAAATAATACCAACCTGATACTGCTTGTCCTTCACTAACTGTTGGTTCTTTAACGTTAGGGAATTTAGCACCATTTCTTAAATAAACAGTGTGATCAGTACCATTGCCATTATATTTGAAATTAAATGTATCATATACTACGCCTTTAGTAGTTTCATAATTGCCAATACGATTAATAGCTACAGTATATTTTTCATATTTATTTTCATCTGCATAAGTTGATTTATTAACTACTACATATTCATTTGTAACTTCTTCAGCCACTTCTTTATCAGCAGTAACTACCACTTTATATTTACCACTATTAATAATTTCAATTTCATTAGCACTGTTAATATTTACATTTTCAGCATCTGTATTATCTTTATCAATACTCTTATTAAGACCACTTAATTGAACACTATAGTCTTTATCTACCATATAAATTTGTAATAATTCACCAGCATTAAAGCTAAATTCACCTGTCCAAACAATATTATCGCCAACAGCTTTACCTACAGGGAATTTTAAATCCTCATAACTTGTAGTGTTAGCTCCACCAGCTGGAGTACCACCAATAAATGGAGCAAAATATACATCAACTGTGAAATCTCCTAATCTTTCAACTTCAATTACACCAGCAGTTGGAGTAACTAAATCAGTCGTGATTGTGAATTTATAAAGACCAGATACTTTAACTTTAATATTAGCTTTATAGCCTGTAGATGGGTCTAAATAGTTACCAACTTTTTCAAAATATTCATCATTACCATCTTCAAGTAAAGACCCACCCATTTGATATTTCCATGTAACTTCTGTTCCTGCAAATTCAAATACTGCAAATTGGAATTCATTACCTTCAATTAAGCCAAATGTTCCTTCAAATACATTAGGTTCACCTTCAACTTTATCTAAAGCAAATATATCAGTATCTTTATGACCTTTACCCCAATCAGAAGCCGCTAAATCGCCAGATAAATTACCTGTTATTTCCCATTTATTATTATCTTCAGCAACTGTAGCCCACATACTAAATACGGCAGTATCTTTAGTAATTGGTTCATCAAAATCAAATTCATGTGATAAAGATGGGGTAGAATACCAACCACGGAATACTGAGCCATCTGCTTTAGGATCTGGTGTCCAATTAGTAGCTTTTTCCCCTTCTTTAACTTCTTGTGTGTCTAAAACGACATCTGTAGATCCACCGTCATAGAAAGTGACAGTGTATGTTTTTTCACCAGGTTCATCTTGGCTATTGTCACATGAAGCCAAAACTAAGCCTAGCACTAGCACACTTAAAAGCATGCCAAATAATTTAAATACTTTTTTCATTTTCTCCTCCTATTGCTTTTTTATATCTTTTCAAATCCACCCTGAAATTGTAAACGCTTACAACAAGTTGCATAAGATTTGCACACTTAATCGTTTAACCATTCGCATATATTATACTGCAAGCGCTTTAATTTGTAAATGGTTTAACTTAATTTAAGTTAAATTCTTTAAAAAATTAATTATGGATTTTAATTTGATAAACATTTATAATATAAGTACGCAAAAATCATATGGAGGTGCCTTATGACAAGAGTTAGATTAATAGATATAGCTAAAGAAGCTGGTGTATCAGTGGCTACTGTTTCATATGTACTAAACAATGTTCCTAATCAAAAAGTAAGTGACGAAACAAGACTAAAAGTTATGCAAATAGCTAATTTACATAATTATAAAAAAAATAATATTGCCGAAGCCTTAGTTAAAGGCCAAACTAAATGTATAGGTATCTATGCTGCTAAATACGACTTTTCGATAATTAATGCTGATATATATCAATTAATTAATATGTTAAGTGCTAAATTCTTAGAAAATGGCTACTATACTATTATCTTATCTAGCCCATATAACACTAGTATTAACTATATAGATGCAATTGTATGTATTTCTTTAAGTGACGAGGATTTTATCACCGTTTCTAAAGCTAATACTATACCTGTTATTGCGGTTGATTGTATGCGGCATATACCTTGGACTTTTGAAATTTGTCATATATATAAAAATGTTAAAGATGACTTGTTATTAAATGAATATGTTTTATTTTGCTACAAATATAACTCTAGTGGCCTAAATAAATTAATAAGTCAAAATAATAATAACGTTAAGTTTGTCTCTAATTTCTTACAATTAGAAAACCTAATTAATGAGAATGCTAATAAAGTTGTTGTCGCTTCTTCAGCCTCACTACTAGATTATTTGCTAACAAAAAACATTAAGGTTTATAAGGCGCCTTTTAATTATAATAATTTTATTACGGCTATTTATAATTCTACTATTTTAGCTATTGAACACGCTGAAGTAGCTGAACATGTGATTCATTTTTAATGAAAAAGTTTTCATTAAAAAATGCTTAAAATCAAACGTTTTCTTACTTGTAATATTATAAAATCCTCCTATAATAGAGCCGACTTAAATAGATAGG
>CASEZJ010000046.1 GCA_949292525.1 uncultured bacterium
TTTTAAGAATGCAAATAAAAGGTTACTGATGTCTTAGTATTTCTAGGACTATTCAGTAACCTTTATTTTTTAGTATACGTCTTATATTACACGATTACATTTGATAAAAAGATATAGAATAAAAAAGGTTATATCATTTAAAAAAATAGTAAGTTATATTTTATCGAATAATTCAAGAATTTATTCAGCTAGAACAATACATAAAAATATTAAAGCACAATGTGAAGATATTTCCCTAAACACAGTAATTAAATATATAGAATACCTAAAAGAAGCTTATATAATTGATGAAATACCACAATATAGTCTAAAGGCAAAAAAAGAATTAGCATATTATGGCAAAATTTATAATTCTGATGTATGTTTTAATTCATTACATATTAATAATAATAGATTTGATATTGATCATAATTTAGAAAATATTATATATAATGAATTATTATATATGGGATATAACGTAAAAGTATATGATAATAATGGTAAAGAAATAGATTTCATAGCACAAAAAAATAATAAGACATATTTAATTCAAGTTGCATACAGTGTCGTAGATGAAAAAGCTTATCAAAGGGAATTTGATGCATTTAGTAATTTAGATAATTCAAATCAAAAGATTATAATAACTGCTGATGACATCGATTTCTCAACTAGTACAATTAAACATATTAAATTATCTAATTTTTTAACTTTAGATGAATTAGATTAAAAATTAATTGAATTAGTAATTTTAATATTAAGCCAATAGAAATTAAATCTTATAATAATAAGGAAATTATAATAAACATAAAAAAAGGTTGTACTTTGATATGATATCAAAATACAACCTTTTTAGCGATTAAATAATTTAGGTATATTTTCAACAATAATAACAAGTATTATAGCAATTAAACTCCAAGCAAAAACCTTGTCATACTCTAGATAATTAGCACTATTAGTTAAAGCTCTACCAATAGAATTTTTTGTTCCACAAATAAATTCAGCCATAACTAAAACCTTAATTCCTAAACCAACACTTTGAGTGTATGCTGTTTTGATAAACGGCTTAGATAAAGGAAAAATTATTTTAAATATAACACGTTCATTAAAATTACTTTCTAAACGCCAAACCTCCATTAGCTCTTTGTTTAGGTTAAGTGTCCCATTTAAAAACGCTTCATAAATTATAGGTATTAACATTAACATACATATGATATAAGGTGATTTATTAAAGCCTAAGATAATCATAATTATTACAATAATACTAGCTAGAGGAAGACTTCTAAAAATTGTAATAAATGGTCTTAAAAATAAATTTAAGAAATTAAATTTACCAGCTAAAACACCTAGTGTAGCACCAATAATAAAACTTATTATTAAAGATATTAATAATCTTAGTAAGGTACTACCAATTATAATATAAGTTTCTTTTGTTTTTAATAAATTAAAAAATGCTTCAAGTATAGTTGTTGGAGTTGGGAATATAATAGTATTATCTACTACATAGCACAATAAATAAAGTAATAATATGATTACACTAATTGATATAAAATAAATTATTATTTTTTTAGAAATAGAAGTCGTTTGCAATATGGCCACCAAATAATTTCGGATTTAATTCAAATAAAGCATTTAAGCTATCTTTACAATCTTCTGCTAATCTAAAATGAATATTACAACCAGGTATTGCGGCTGTTAAAACATTTTTAGGAGGTAAACCTAAATTTAGTTCAGTCGCGTATTCACTAGCTTTATCAGGTTGTTCATTAATAAAATCTATACCATCTTCTAATGTAGTTAAATAAGCATTTACAAATTCTTTATCTAAATCACTTTTTACAAAGACACCAGCTTGAAGGAAGGTTAGGCCATTAGTTGCTTTATAAAATTCTTCTTGAACATCGATCTTATAAACAGTTTTATTTTGATCTTTTAATTCTTGAACTGTTTTTGATAAAGAAGGTTCAGCAACTAAATAAATTGTGTTTTCTTCCTTATCTGCTGCTAATTGAGCATTTGTCATATTAGTATCACTTAAGAAAGTGATGTCATTTCTAGTTATATTATTATATTCAAAAATTTTATTTATTACAGCTTCATTAATAGTTCCTTCACCAAAGAAAACTAAATTAGCAGATTTTAAATCTTCAATAGTTATTTCTTTTGTTGAGGCAAAAAATAAATTACCATCAGTGATATTTGCTACATATTTATAACTTTTAGTTTTATTGTATAAAGAAGCACCTAAGTTAACAGGAGCTATTACTATATCATGGCTCTTATTAGTTATTGCTGCTTGTAAGCCTTGTGGACCATTAGTTGATTCAAACTGAATTTTATAATTACCGATAGTATAATCACTATCTAATGCATCATAGGCAATTTTAACTTGAGATAGTGTAGGAGCTCCACTTGGAGCAATTATTTTGATTGTTCCTTTAACTGTAGATGTAGGTTTGTTATCATCGTTTTTACATGCGAATAAATTAATAGTTAAAAATAATGTTAATAATAAAGTAAGTGTTTTTTTCATTTGATTAGCCTTCTTTCATAACTAGACTAATTATAGTATTTTTTGTGTGTTTTTACAAATTATTTAACTTTTAAATTAAAAAAACAAAAAAACTTTCTATATATTAGGTGGAGGAAGAAGAAAATGAAAAAAATAAGTATTATATTAAGCATTGTTTTATTAATGCTAACATTTAATTTTATTAGCCCTAAAGCAGCAGAATTAAAATTAAATGGCTATCAAAAAATTAATGAAGGAACAAATATTACACCTAATTATTACGTAATTGAAGTTCAAGTACAAGATGATAGTAATTATGAGCCAGATTTCTATCAAATTATAAACTCATTGAAAACAATGGGAAAGACAAACGAAACTTATTTTACAAATAAGAATGTACAACAAGTCTTACAAACTGACTTCAATTTAGATTGTACACCAGAAGTAGCGTTGTTTTTAGCTGAAGTAATAGAAAAAGGAAGTCATGAATATGCAATTAGAATATTAATTCAGATGACTAGTTCTTGTGATTATTCTGATTTAACTGAAGTAGCTGGTAATTGTTATGATATTTATTTAATGAAATCAGAAAAATTACCAATTATATGTTCACCAGACGATGTTCATATTATAAACTATGATAACAATATAACTTTAGATATGATTAAAAGTACATATACAGCATATGATAATTATGATGAAGATATAACAGATGAAATAATATTTGAATCTAATTATCCAAGTGATCCAAAGAAAGCTAAAATTGATGAAGAATATTATATTAAAGCTATAGTTTATGATAGTTCCGGAAATAAAGCAGAAGTCACAAATAAAATAGAAGTAAAAGATATTACAGCACCAAAATTCAGTAAAGAAACATTAAGCTATGAAATAAATTATGGTGATGCAATTAGTATTGATAATATATATGCTGATTTAACTTGTACAGACAATTATGAAGGAACTATTCCTAGTTCTAGTTGGAAACATGAGGGTGAAATAGATTTACATGATTTAGATCCTCAAACGATAACAATTAGTTATACAGATAAGAGTAATAATACAGGAAAGTGTAGTGTAACAATTAAAATTAATGATATTAGTGCACCAATAATTTCAGTTTCCCCAATTGAATTATCTACAACAAATCCGATGACTGAAGAAGAAATTTTAGCATTATTAGAAAGTAGTGGTAAAATTGAAGGCGGTTATATATCATATGATATGAGTACTGAATATTTTAATAATCAAGATAAGGTTGGATCACATGATGTAACATTATCATTAGATTATGAAGATGGACAAACAAAACATTACCGCTTTACAATTAACGTGTTAGAAAATTTAAATAATCCGATTAATAATAATGATAATAATTGGTATATTTATGTAATTATTGCTGCTAGTGCTGCCGGAATAATTGGTTTAGTTGCATATATAATTTACCGCAAAAAGAAAAGTGAAATTTAAAATGGAAGTATAGAAAACCTAATTTTATAGTGAACCTCATAAGTCTTTCTAGGATATTTTACTAGTCTAACTTTAAGGGTTCACTTTAATTTTTGGTTTTTTTATTTATATCTGGACAAAAATATACTATAATTAGTTGTTATAACAATACAAGGACGTGATAATATGGATAATATTTGTGCGATTGCTACACCATATGGTAAAGGGGCTATTGCGGTTATTAGATGTAGTGGACCCAATAGTATTGACTTAGTAAACAATATATTTAAAGGTAAAGATTTAACTAAAGTAAAAGGTAATATAATTGTTTATGGTCATATTATAAAAGATAATGAATTAATTGATGAGGTTATGGTAAGTGTATTTAGATCACCTAGGTCTTATGATGGAGAAAACAGTTGTGAAATCAATTGTCATGGTGGTGTATATATAACTAATTTAGTTTTAGAAACACTGTTAAATAGTGGTTTTAGAATGGCTGAACCAGGTGAATTTACAAAGAGAGCTTTTTTAAATCATAAAATGGATTTAACGCAAGCAGAATCAGTTATGGATGTTGTTAATGCGGAATCTAAATTAGCTGTAAAAAGTTCATTAAATGCTTTAAGTAGTAATTTATATAATCTAATTTCTAGTTTAAGAGAAGAAATTTTAAATATCTTAGCTCAAATAGAAGTTAATATTGATTATCCAGAGTATGATGATGCCATAGAAGTAACTCATGAATATCTAATTCCTAAAATTAGTGATATAAAAAAGAAAATGGAAAATATATTAGCTAATTCTCAAGTTTCTAGAATTATTATAAACGGTATTAAAACAGCTATAGTTGGTAAACCTAATGTTGGTAAAAGTACAATTTTGAACATGCTATTAGGTGAAAATAAGGCCATTGTTTCAGATATAGCAGGAACAACTAGAGATATAGTTGAAGGACAAGTAAGATTAGGGGATATTTCTCTAAATTTACTTGATACAGCCGGTATTAGAGATGATAGTGACTATATTGAAAGTATAGGTATAAAAAAAGCAAAAGAAACTATTGAAGAAGCTGATTTAATATTGTTGGTTTTAGATTTATCTAGAGAGCTTACAACAGATGATTTTAAATTACTAGATTTAGTTAAAGACAAAAAGTACATTTTAATCGCCAACAAAAGTGATTTAGAACCTAAATGGCAAAGAGAAGATGTTCTAATTATTTCAGCTAAGAATAATTTAGGCTTAGTAGAATTACAAAAGAAAATATATGATGTTTTAAAAATCAATGAATTCAACGCCACAAACCCAAGTTTAAACAACATTAGACAAAAGCAGTTAATGGAGTCAAGTTTAAAATCTTTAACTGAAGCTCTTAATAGTTGTTATAACTTAGTTGATATATCTTTAATAGAAATAGATATTAAAGAAGCTTTTGATAAACTGGGTGAAATTATTGGTCAAGCTTATCCAGAAGAGTTAATAACCGCATTATTTACTAAGTTTTGTTTAGGTAAATAAAAGCGATTTTAAGCCATTTTTAGTATTTATAATCAAATAAAAAGTGTTATAATTAACACGAGAGGAGTAAATATATGAGTTGGAGTTTAATTTGTGAGTCTTTTATAGTAGCTTGTGAAGCAGTTTTACCTATAGTTGTATTAGTAGTTGTTGGTTACGTTTTAAAGAAATTAGGAATAATATCTGATAGATTTCAAAAAGAAGGAAATAAATTTTGTTTTAAAATAATGATTTCTGTTCTTTTATTTTGTAACATTTACGCTATTGAAGATATTTCCCAAATTGGGGAATATGGTATCTTCATTTTAGAAGTAGCTGTAGCTATTGCAATATTATTTGTTTTAGGAATTTTAGTAGTTAAATTATGTATAAAGGATCCAAAACAACAAGGTGTTGTTCATCAATGTTTATTTAGATCTAATTATGCAATAATTGGAATACCTTTAGCTACATTTATAGGTGAATCATTAGGTTATTCAGCTGATTCACCTATAGTTGGGATAGCAAGTTTAGTTTCAGCTGTAAGCATTCCGTTATTTAATGTTTTTGCGGTTATTTCTTTAAGTATGTATGATAAAGGCGAAAATGGAAAAATAGACATTAAAAAAATGTTAAAAGGAATTATTACTAATCCGTTAATTATAGGTGTGTTTTCTGGTGTTTTAGCTTTATGTATTAGAGAAATATTTATTGCTACTGGAGTAACTTGGCGGTTAAAAGACTTTGTTATTCTTTATAAACCATTAACTCAAATTGGTAATATGGCAACGCCATTTGCTTTAATAATGTTAGGTGCAGGTTTTACTTTTGGTGCAGTAGCAAGATTAAAATATCAAATTATTTTAGGAACAGTCATTAGAGTTGTTCTTGTTCCAGCTGTATTTTTAATAAGTTTTAATTTTATATTAAAAGCTCAATTTGGTAGCGCAACCATTTACTTCCCGGCGTTAATAGCTTTATTTTCTACACCTGTTGCGGTTTCTAGTGCACCAATGGCGGTAGAAATGGGACAAGATGGTGAACTTGCTGGTCAATTAGTAGTTTGGACATCGCTTGCTTCTATTTTATCTTTGTTTGCTATAATTATGATAGCTGTAACTACTGGTGTTTTACCTATTCAAGGCTAGGAGAGTATCATGAAAGCAAGTAAAATATTAAGTTGTGTAATTTTTTGTTTATTTTTAATAGGATTTATTTATTTTCCACTTTTGATTATACGTGTTGGCGAACCGCCATATAGGATGATTAGAATCTATGAATTATTTTCGGATTCATATATTTTAGATGTAGTTGTTGGTAGTATAAGTATTTCTCTATTTGGTATCTTATTTATGTGCTTATTATTAATATTGCCATTTGTTGTTTTTACTAAATCAATTAAACTACATTTTGCTAGTCAAATTATTGCACTTGCGTATTTATTTTTGATCTTAATCTTTACTTTTCATATTGAAAATCAAGGCTATAATAATGAAACCATAGGCATAGAATTTACTTATTGTGCTGAAGCATTGTTGGGGATAAATTTTATTAATGTTTTGATTAATGGTATTTATTTAGCCCATAAACAAAAAAAGTTTAAATTGAATTTAATTATTCATAGTCTTATCTTATTTATTGTTGGTGCCGTTTTTATGGTAGCTACTTACTATATTTTTACTTTATCTATTTATGAAGATAAGTTTGCAAATGTGTATTATATTCAGAATATAATTTCTTTAGATAATACAGTTTTATTATTTGTATTATTTCTGTTTTTAGTAGGCGTTAATCTTTATTTAATATTCGATAATCACATATTAAAAATTGTGGTTAGTTTAATTTTTACACTAGTAAGTTGTATCTTTATTACAGGTTTAATAGACACTTTTATGGATTATAAAATAAGAGAGTATAATATATTAGCAACAGGAGTAGTTGTATTAATATTATTTATTATAATGTCTATTTATGGTATTACTAATTTATTTATTAATTGCTTCGCGAAAAATATAAAAGAAAAAAAGGAATAATAATTTTAAATTAACGATTTGTTTTGCTAATTTATAAGCCTTTAAAGATGAAAAAGTATTGAAATTAAGCCTAAAAATCTATATAATAATAAAGCGATTAAATGAAAGGAAGATAAAAAATGGGAAGAGCACATGAAGTTAGAGCTGCCTCTATGGCTAAGACAGCAGCAATGAAATCTGCAAAATATGCAAAATGGGGTAAAGAAATATTCCAAGCTGCTAAGGCAGGTGTTCCTGATCCTGATATGAATCAAGCTTTAAAAAGAGTAATAGAAAGAGCTAAAAAGGATCAATGTACAGCTGATGTTATTAAAAGAGCTATTGAAAAAGCTAAAGGCGCAATCAGCGGAGCTACTAAAGAAAAAACTTATGAAGGTTATGGTAGTGGTAATGTGGCTGTTATTGTTGAATGCTTAACCGATAATGATAATAGAACATTTGCTGAAGTTAGAACTTGTTTTAATAAAACAGGTGGTCAAATTGGTACTTCTGTTAGTTATTTATTTAATAGAAAAGCCTATTTTAAATTTACAGGTTTAACAGAAGACGAAGCAATGGAAGTATTAATGAACAATGATTGTGATTGTGAAGAAATCAAGTCAGAAGAAGAATACACAATCATAACTGCAGATCCTAAAGATTATAATGCAATTAAGACAGCTTTAGAAAACTGTGGTAAAGAATTGGATTTTGATACTAACGAAATCACTTTAATTCCAATGAATAAAGTAGATTTAGATGAAGAACATGAAGAAAAATTCCGTAGAATGCTAGACATGCTTAGAGAATTAGATGATGTTCAAGAAATTTATCATAATGCTAATATTAGTGAAGATGAAGAATAACGTAAGCGTGTAATATAAGACGGATTTTAAACAAACTCCTTATACTTTATAATACTTATAGTATTATTTAGAAGGAGTTTTTCTTATGGGAATAAAAAGG
>CASEZJ010000047.1 GCA_949292525.1 uncultured bacterium
TGATGAAGTTACTGATACACAAGTTGTTATTGATAAAGGTGTGGCAGTTAGTGTTGAAGCTGATAAGTTAGAACATCAATTTACAGCCGAAAACACAGGCGCATATAATATTTACATGGTTATTGTAAATAGCGGAACACCAAATCCAAGCCCAATTAAAAAAGTAGAAATCAATAAAGTTGAAATTAAAACAACAACTGATTTTAATAATATGACAACTTCATCTACATCTTCTACTACAATTTATTCATTAACTAATGATTTAGATTTCAGCAGCTTTACTTATAAACCTGGAAAAGGTGACTTTAGCGGCTTATTTAATGGAAACAATCACACAATCTCTAATTTAAGTGTAGAAGGTTTATCTGTATTTGATACTTTAACTAATGGTACAATCATGAATGTTAAATTTAACAATTTAAACATCAATGGTGGAGAAGAAGGTCAAAGAGTCGGATTAATATCTGAAATGCGTGGCGGCTATGTTCATCATGTTGAATTTACTAATTTACATGTCTTTGGTTTAAAGAGAGTTGGTGGCGTAGTTGGTCAAATCCATAATGGTAATAGTTATTTCAGTGAAATATCTATTTATAATGATGCTGATCATATGATAGATGCATTAGCATATTCAGGTGGCACTTCTCAAGATATTGGTGGTATTGCTGGCTTTGTTCAAAATGACTCTAACGACACATCAGACATTTTAGTTTCAATAAGTAATGCATATGTTTATACTGATATTTCTAGTAAAGATGCCCGTTATGTTGGTGGTATGATTGGTAGAGTTGACGACAGAGTTTCAAATGCTATAATATCTATTGATCACGCGATTTATTCTGGTGAAATGCATTGTGATAATTATGCTGGTGGAATGTTAAGTTTTACAACTGGTGCTGGTCAAATTACTATTGATTCATGTGCTTCAAATATTACAGTTTATAAAGCAGGAACTAAATTAATCAATGCTGAAAAGAATATTAGTTCAATAGTTGGTAGATTTGCTATTAATTCAGGTACAGGCTTTACAAATGTAGTTAATAGTTATGGTACAATTGGTTGTTATAATTATAATGATGGCAACGGATATCAAGTTCAAACAATCGGTGGTATTTCTGTAACAAATTATGAAACAATGCAAACATTCTTACCACAAAGACTAGGTTTAGACGTTGAAAACATTTGGGAAATTGTAAAAGTTGGCGAATTAGACGGTATGTTAAAACTAAGATAAATAAGTATAAAATGGTGGATTTGAGCCACCATTTTTATTTTATCTTTATATAAAAAATAAAAATGTAAAAAAACGATTTAAAAGTTGTAATCGTTTACATTTTTTATTGACATAAGATAGTAAAAAGCATATAATTTACGTAGACTTAGTAAGCGTATTCAGTATGCTTTTTAGGGGAAAGAAACTTACTAGTATTGTAAACAGAATACAAGGGGTGAATAAATGAGCTTAAGTAAATATCGAATTACAGATATCCTAATGCTTTTATTATTTGGTATTCTGGTTGAAGGTGTATTTTTGTATCTAGAAGCGTTCTTCATAGGTGCATATATGCCAAACTTTGTTATCAGTTTCCTAGTTATTGCAGTTCTTTTTATCAGGTGGGGGCCGATAGGGGGAATATCAATTCCTATTTTTGCGTTGGTTGATTGGTTAGTATGTAGGTACCTTTTGCCAGGGAAATTAGGAACAGCTGAAGAGCTGATGCAAGCCTATAATTGGAAGGTATTAGTAGAACATTTAGTGAGCTACTCTTTTTGTTTTATAACACTGGCGTTTTATAACAAAAAGAATGAAAAAATCATGCGAGAAAGTAGGGTCGCTGATTTTGGCTTTATTACCTTATTATATGCAGGCGTTGCAATAATTGAAGGAATCATGGTAACGTTATTAGAAAATGGGGATTTGTTCATCAATGTTGGGTATTCATTTTTGTGGAGTATATATGGATATATTATTTCTACAATTTTCTATTTTATACTCATTCAACAAAATGTAATTGTCAATGTTAAGAGACAAATTATTGCCCAACGTAAAGAATTTGAAGAAGAAAGACAGTACTATCAGAATAGTAACACAACCCCAAGTCAAAAAAAATCTAATGAAAAGGAAGGTGTATGAAAAGGATGGTTGATGTAGTAAAAACAGACACGCTTACAATCAATGAAGAACGTTCAAAAGAAGAAATTGTTGAAGAACTTGAACGTACTAAATGGAAACGTGTTGGTAAAACATTAGCTAAAGATTGGCGATTATATGCATTATTAATTCCACTATTAGTATTCTTAATTTTGTTAAAATATCGTCCAATTTACGGTGTTTTACAAGCCTTCAAAAATGCTGATAATATTGCTTTATCAGTAATGGATCAAAATTGGTATGGTTTACGTTTTGCTAAACTTCTACTAAACGGAGATTATGCCGGTGATTTCTTCCAAGCATTTAGAAACACATTCGTAAACAGTGCTTATGGTTTGTGTTTTGGCTTCCCACTTCCTATATTCTTAGCTTTATTATTTAGTGAAGTAAAAAATAAGAAATATAGAAGTGTACTACAAGTTTGTTCATACTTACCAAAATTTATTTCTACTGTTGTTATTACAACAATTATATTTAGATGGAGTTATCAAGGTAACAAAACATTAGATGTTGCCCCTGGTCTATTAGCTAACATATTCTTGAAATTAGGTTGGTATGATGGTAGCACAGATTTAATTAATACGGCTAGATTCTTTAGACCTATTTATCAAGTTTCCGACGTTTGGGAAAGTTGTGGTTATGGTTCAATAGTATATTTTGCAGCTATAATTGCTATTTCACCAGCTAACTATGAAGCAGCTAAAATTGATGGTGCTTCAAAATTACAGGAAATTAAATATGTAACATTACCAGGTATGGCGCCAACACTATCAATTATGTTGATCACTAGAATTGGTTCTATATTAAATATTGGTTATGAAAAGATCATATTATTATGGAACGGAAACGGTGAAAATAACACAAGAGATACTGCTGATGTAATTTCTACATTCGTATATCGATTTAGAAATTCTACCGCTGCAGGTATGAGGCAAGCCGCGGTAGCTGCTGACTTGTTTAATTCTTTTATTGCTATGTTCCTAGTTCTTGGTGCTAATGCGATAAGTAGAAGAGTGTCTGATACAGCATTATTCTAGGAGGGTAAAATATGAAAAGATTAACAAGAAGTGAAAAAATATTTAAAATTTTCTCATATGTATTGCTAACAATATTTGCAATCCTATGTATTTACCCATTAATTTTCGTTGTTTCTGGTGCAGTTTCAGCTAAAGATGCAGTTGAAGAAGGACGAGTGATTTTATGGCCAGTAGGGTTCCAAATTGACGCTTTGTTAGGTGTAATTGGTTATAGACAATATTGGTTAGGTTATTGTAATACAATATTCTACACAGTTTATGGTACAATTTGTTCTATGCTAGTTGCTATTACAGGCGCCTATGCCTTATCTAAACCGCGTTTAATGTGGGGCAAAGGCTTTAACTTTATGTTAGTATTTACATTATGGTTTAATGCAGGTATGATTCCTACATTACAAAACTTTACTGATTTAGGTATAGCAAATAGTCGTTTTGGTTATATTTTAGGTTTAGGTTTCAATGCATTTAATATTGTATTATTAAGAAACTATTTTGCAGGTGTTCCAACAGAAATAGAGGAAGCTGCAACAATAGATGGTGCAACCGAATTCCAAATTCTAACCAAAGTTTATATACCTATGTCAAAAGCAAGTATTGCAACTGTAACTATGTTCTATGCTTTATCACGTTGGAATGGTTATATTTGGGCAAGTATGTTATTCTCTGATAGAAATTATCAACCTTTAACAGTTATAATTAGAGAATATTTAAGCTCAACGGAAAATACAGAAGTTGCTCCGCCAATTCCAGAAAGCGATAAGTATTCAAATCAATCAGTTCAATACGCGATGCTACTATGTTCTATTATTCCTATCATAGTAGTTTATCCACAATTACAAAAATATTTTGCAGCCGGTGTTAATGTCGGTGGCGTAAAGGAATAAAAAAACAGGAGGAAAAAATATAATTATGAAGAAAAAAATATTAGCTGCTTCTTTAGCAGCTGTAGCAGCCGTAGGCTTAGCAGCTTGTGGTGGCAATGATGAACCTACAAGTGGTGGGGATTGGCAAAAAGATAATTTAGATCAAGCTGTAACTTTAAATTTTGACGTACAATATGCTGGCTCTGCTGGTATTGCTAACAGAGAAGAAACATATACAGATATTGATGGTAAACCTATTAATCAAGGTGACTTATTACCTATGTGGCAAGAGATTCAAAGATTATTTAATGTTACTATCACAGATGGATGCTATGCTCAAAGTAAAGATGATCAAGAATACCAAATGGCTATCGGTACACATGGTGGAAAAGATGATAAAGGTAACCAAATTAATGTCTTTTCAAACACTATGACTAATATTGTATCTATGGCTAAAGCTGAATCTTTAGTTCCGCTAGATGAATTAATTGATGCTGGTATGATGCCAAACTTCAAAAAATATCTTGAGGAAAATCCAGCTATTAAAAAACAATTAACAGTTACTGTTAATGGTGAACAACATATCTATGCAACTCCATATTTTGATGGTGTTGATTCAATTGAAAAAATGTTCCAAATGAATGTTCCTTGGGTTGAATTATTGTTAGATGGTAAAACAGAATTTTCAAGCTACGCTAATGCAAATGTTAAAGCAAGACCAAAAACATATGATGGTGCAGGTTCTGGTTCTCATTCAGGTGCATGGGCATATCAACCATTCTATACAGAAGATATTAATACAACAGTAGCTACTGTTAATAGTGCAGGTACAGGTTTAGAAAATGTAAAAATTAATATTCCTGCAAATAAAAACATTATTGCTCAAATGAATGCTAAACCAAATGCTACTGGTGCTGAATATGTAGAAATGTTTAGAGACTATATTGATGAGATCTATGGCGATTACATTGGTAATGGCAAATTATGGTCTAAACGTTCAGAAATTTTCACAGGTGCAAGCGCATGTTATAATGCAGATGAATTAGTTGCATTAATGCGTATAGTTTCTTTAAATACTAAACCTTTAACAGGTGGAACTGAACAAATAGTTGTTATGGCTCCTCGTGGTATGGCTAATAATAGATATGTAAATATTTTAAATTTAGCTTCTATGTGGGGTGTTCGTGGTTTAACATCTATGGCTGAACAATCTAATTTATATTATGATAATGAAGGAAAAGTTCATACAGCTATGTCAGAATCAACTGCTTATGATGCATTAGATAATCTACATGCATTATATCAAGATGGCTTAATTCTTGAAGATTTTACAAAAGCAGGTACTAGTGGTGGTAATGTTTATCGTGATAATATTTTAAAAGCAGGTAGACAATTCTTAGTTTATGATTATTCTGCTTCTATTTCAGAAGTTGATGATTCTTATCAATTTAAAGAAATGTCTTCATCTTATTTAGATAGATTTGAACCAGTTTTACCTCCATATGCTCAATGGCATGCAAATGGTTCTGATGATAATTCATTCACTCGTTTCAGTGAAGATAGTCGTGCTTTAAAGAATGGTGGTTGGTGTATTTTATCAGCTTCTAGCAAAGAACAAGTTGCTCGTGCAGCTACAATCTTCGATTATTTCTTCTGTGATGAAGGTGCTGATCTTCAAGACTTTGGTTTAAATAACACTAGTTATCGTTTAGCAAAAACTGAATATGATTCAGAAACAGGCGAAAGAAAAGAAGGTGCTGGTACAGCTAAAATGTCTGATGGTACAGTTTATGTTGTGATTGGCGAAAAAGCTAAAAAGGCTATTGGTCAATGGGGTTCTTGGACTAACTTCTATCGTCAAAGAGTTGGCGCTACATTCCCAATTGGTCATATTCGTCAAGATGCTCTAGATTATCAAGTTGGTGCTCCATCTGCTCAAACAGGTTTAGCTAAAATCAATTTAGCAATTTCTCTTGGCGCTATGGACATTTGTACAGCTGAAGGTCAAGACAACAATCCATTCTTTAAATGTATTCCTACAGTAATTGATATGGATTCAACTATTAAGACTGCAATTGATACACAAGTTACTACATTAAACGACTTATGGAAACAAGATGGTGGTTATATTAATGTAATCCAATATGGTTGGTCTAATTCAACTGGTGGTACAGCATCTAAACAATCATATCTTGATTTATTTGGTAACACAAATAATTATTTAAAACAATATCAAACTGTATTAGATAAATTAAATTAATAAACTATATTGGGTGGAGGTTATTCCTCCTCCCAAAAATAGTAAATTATTATAATAAGGAGGTTCTATGAACAAAATAGTTGAAAAAGCAAAAAAACCCTTATTATGTGTGTTTTTAATTTTATATGTTGCATATATTATTTTAGCAGTGGTTTATTTTTCTAGTAATTATTGGTTAGAAATTATAAGTTCTGATCTATTCAAAGAGATGCAAGCTGCTAACGATATGTTATTATACACAGGTATTATAGGTATTTGTGCATTTGCGGTTTTTGCTATAGTTGGTTCTATTTCAAGAAAGAATTACTACTTATCAAACCTAATATTTAATACAGCTGCTGCTGTCGTTTCAATTGTTGTAAGCTTTGTAGTTATTATTCAACAAGTTGAAATGCTACCGAAATATAATGAAGTTTTACCAGCTCTAATATCATGGACTGAAGATATGGAAGGAGGTACTGTTACACCTTCTGCAAATGTAATGTATATTGCTATAGTTTTATCAATTTTAGCTATAGTTGCTGCAGTACTTTTTATTGGTGTTACAGTAGTAAAATTCATTGATACAAAGAAAAAATATAGCGAAAAACATAATGTTAAGGAGGTATTGAACTAATGGATACTTTCAAATTAGAAAAAATGCGTTATCAAAATAATTCCTTTTCATATATGTTTGGGTTTTTGGGTTTGATTTTTAGCCTATTAGCCGCTTTTATTGGTTTAAATTCTATTACCCCACAAGGATATACAATTTTCAAAATTTTATATAATATTGCAATATTACTTGTGGCTTTCTTATCAATGGAAAAGGCCAAAGCTTATAACAAAACATTTTCAATAGTTCTAATTGTTTTGGGTGCTATATGTTTGATTAGAATTGCTTATGGACCAGTGATATTAATTAAATATGGAGCTATTCAAAATAGTATTATTAACGGAACTTATTCAGGCACTGAAACACTTGAAACTTGTGCACAATACTTAGATAAGATTTGTCGATTAAACGTAGATAATGAATGGGTATCAAATGGTTGGTTATTCCACAGCCCTGTAGCTAGAGGGATTACAATGTTAGTATTGTTACTATTATCTGGTGGATCATTTATAGCTGCTGGTGTTGTTGGTTATATTAAATCAAGTCATTTGGCTAAATATTTAGAGAGTTTGGAGGGATAAAATATGGCAGATGTAATTTTAAAAGATGTCAATAAGGTTTATCCTAACGGATTCCATGCAGTTTATGAT
>CASEZJ010000048.1 GCA_949292525.1 uncultured bacterium
TTGATATTATATTTTTCTTTGAAGAGTTTTATTGTTTTTAAAATAATATTATCTTTAATTTCTAGATTTGTTATTACTCTATCTTCCTGACTTTTAGTAAATACTAAAGTGTCTTTTAATTCAATAGGTACCATCAATGAATTAATTTTATGATAACCTTTGTTTTCTTTAAAAACTCTTAGTGTTAAATTTATTTTTCCATTGGCATATTCATAGATATTAGTTTGTTTAAAAAATTCATCACTTAAGTTGATTATATCGTTTATAGTTAATTCTTCAGCTCTAATATTTGGCTTAAGGGAAAGATTTTTATATACTTTATTTATAGTTTCTAAATCATAAATATCTTTCAAATTATTTAATAATGTTTTTCTTTTTTGCCGAAATATTTGTTTGTTTAAATTATAAAAATATTCTTCAGATAATGGAACAAATTCTTTTTCTTTATTTTCTAAACTTATAATAGCACTAGTAACTTTAGGAATAGGATTAAAAGCTGTATTTTTTACTATAAAACATTTTTTAGTTTTAAATAAATAATTTAAATAGACCGTTAAAGAATTATATTCTTTATTATTTTCTAATAAAGTATACCTATCAGCTACTTCATTTTGAACCATGAAGATATATTTTGTAGCCTCAAGTTTACTAGCAATAAGTTTTAATAATATAGCTGTAGTTATATAATATGGTAAATTACCTACAACATATAAATGTTTATAATTATATTTTTTTAAATTTTCTTCTATATTAGCTTCTAAAATATCTTGATTTATTATTTCTAAATTAGCACATTTTAAGTTTTTGTTTAAAATATCTACACAATCTTTATCTATTTCATATGCCAAAACATTACTTGCTTCCTTAACTAAATACTTGGTTAAAGCCCCTTGACCAGGACCAATTTCTATAACTAAAGAATCTGGTAAAATATTTATTTCCTTAACTATTTTTAAAATAATGTTTTCATCAATCAAAAAGTTTTGTCCAAATTGTTTTTTAGCCTTCATATTTGTTTAAGATCTCCTTAACTTTGTCTATTGAAATATTAAAGGAATTTAATCTGTTGATTAAGGTTTTAGTGTTAGGATTTCCTATGTTTAGTTTGTCAGCTAAATATTTTCTCCTTTCTTTAGCCTGCAAACCACTAGATAAATCTAATTCTATTAGTTTACTTAAGTTCCAATAATTAAAATTATTTGAAGTTAAATGTAAATTCGCTAAAGCTTCTTTTATATCTTTAATGTTTGCGTGTTCAACTCCAACTTTTTTATTGTTTTTACTAATACATTTTTCTTTATTAATAAATACATGAATTGAATTAGGACAAACCTCTTTTATTTTATTTCTAATTCTTTCCCCTGGATAATCAGGATCTGTAAATATAATCACTCTATTTTCTTTGCCATATTCTTTTAATAAATTTAATGTTTCTTTACTTATTTGACTACCATTAGTAGTAATAATTAAGCCTTTAAATATTTCTTTTAATTTATTATAATCATGAATTCCTTCAACAACTAAAATATCCATATTAACCTTCAAAATAATATATTCTTTTAACTTCTTTATAACTAGATTTAGCTAATGCATTTATAACTTTAGAATAATCTTCTAAAGCTATTTCCTTACCATTAGGTAATAAAATTTTAATACTATTATCACCTTTACTAGTTAAATAAGCTACTGCTGATACACTAGATTCATAATAATAATATTTTTTATTTATAAATTGTTTTATCTCATCTAAATTGTTATCTTCATCTATTTCGATATATTTAAATAAATGTCTTTTTTCTAATGCGTTAGCAAATTCATTTAAAATTAAATCATCACATTTAAGTAATTGTTTAATAAAACCATTTACATAAGAATCATCTATTTCAATATAGCTTTCTATATTATTAGAATTTTTAATAACATTTAAAAAATCTTCTAAATTAGCGTTTATTTTAATGTTTTTATCACTTAAATCTTTAATTCTTAAATAAATAGTTTCTAGCAATAATTCATATGCTCTAGCAACAGGATGATAATAAACTTGAAAATACATATGATATCTACTCATCAAATAAGATTCAACTGAATGTAGACCTGAAGCTCTAACATATACTTGATTTTTGGTTATTATTAAACTGCGTAATAATCTATTTCTATCAATTGTTCCATAAGTAGCGCCTGTAAAATAAGCATCTCTTGATAAATAGTCTAGTCTATCAACATCTAATTGACTTGATATTAATTGTTCAACAACTTTATACTTTGATTTCTTTCTTATTATGTTAGCTACATCTAGAGGATCTATATTATATTCTTTTAGTATATTATAAATATCTCCATTAGGATAAGTGATAATTCTAGCCGACATTTCTTCATGTGCTACGTCTAATATGTGTTCAAAAGCATGCGAATAAGGACCATGTCCTACATCGTGTAATAAAGCGGAAACTAGTAATAAAACTTGTTCATATTCACTTAAGTTTTCTTTAGCTCCTTCAACTTCATCTATAACTAATTTTGCCATTTGATAAGTTCCTAAAGCGTGACAAAAACGGGAATGTTCAGCTGTTTGAAATACCATGCAAACACCACTTAATTGTCTAATTCGCCGTAATCTTTGTACTTCTTTACTATCAATTAATTTGGCTATTACTTCTAATTCTACTTCTATATATCCATATAAAGGGTCTCTAAACACTTTTGTTCTTTTTAATTTATTAAACACCTTATCATCTCCATTTCATTTATTATATAATAACTAAACAAATATGTAAATTGTAACTGCCCTTGTTAAATATATGATATTAAATAAAAAAATATTTATCTAATTTAACAAAAGTGCTATAATATTAACAGTTAAAGGAAGGAAAAGAAAAATGAAACAAATATTAATTGAAACAAGTGCTAGACACGTACATGTAACACCAGAAACTTTAAAAGTTCTATTTGGTCCTGAAGCTAAATTAGAAGTTAAAAAAATGTTATCTCAACCTGGACAATTTGCTTCTAATCAAAAAGTTAAAGTTGTTGGGCCTAAAGGTGAATTAAATTGTTCTATTTTAGGACCTGAAAGAAACCATAATCAAGTTGAATTATCTTTTACTGATTGTCGTACAATTGGTGTACAAGCTCCTGTTAGAGAATCTGGAGATATTAAAGGTAGTGGAGCTTGTAAATTAGTTGGACCTTGTGGTGAAGTTGAACTTACAGAAGGCGTAATCGTAGCTAAAAGACATATTCATATGACACCTGAAGATGCTGCTGAATTTGGCGTTAATAATGGTGATGTTGTTGCTGTAAAAGTTGTTAATGAAACTGGTCGTCGCTTAGTTTTTGAAGATACTGTTGTTAGAGTATCTAAAAGTTATGCTTTAGCAATGCATATTGATACTGATGAATCAAATGCTGGTTGCTTAAGTGGTGTAATTTACGGCGAATTAGTAAAATAATCTATAAAAAAAGAGCTTAGTGCTCTTTTTTTAATGCCATTATTTCATCCCATACGCTATCTACTATTTCAACGCCTGATGCTTTGTTTGCCTCTCTTCTTTTTATAGTGTTTTCTCCTGGGTAAGATACTCTTTTACCTTCAAATGGTTTAGCACTAGAAAAGTCACTTAAAACATCATCAATTAATTTATTTGTCATATCTTTAGTGTTAGCTTTATTAGGATCAATTGCTATAAATATTTGTGATAGTCCTACTTCATCCCCAAAACTCTTAATTTTAGCAACACTATTACCAGCTGTTAAAACAGTAGCCATTAAGTCTAAAACTAAAGAAAGCCCTGAACCTTTCCAATAACCTATCGGTAATAAACAACCAGACTTAATTATTTCTGCTGGATCATTAGTTATATTTCCTTTAGTGTCATAACCACCTGGAACATCTAATTTTTTTTCTTCTAAATTAGTTTGTGCTACCTTACCATATGAATATTGACTAATCGCAAAATCTAAAACAACATGAGCCTTATTCTCTCTTGGTATCCCAATAACAAGAGGGTTATTTCCTAATTTAGGTTCACTTGCATTGTACGCAACCATATTAGCAGTCGTATTTGAAAAACAAATTCCTATTAAATTGTTTTCACAAGCTAAATACCCATATGTTCCGCCCCTCATCCAGTGGTTTGTGTTGGCTAAAGCTACAATACTAATACCATAAATTTTCGCTAATTCACAAGCTTTTTCCATTGCTATATAAGCATTAATAGGTCCTATTCCTCGCTTGCCATCCATTCTAACCATACCATTAAATATAAAAGTTGTTTCAGGAACTATATCAATATCAATCTCTCCTTTATCAATATAACTAATAAAGCGAGGAAATCTATTTACCCCATGAGATAATACACCATCTAAAGTGTTATCCGCAAAAATCTTAGCTAAGATGTTTGCTCTATCTTCACTTAATTTACGACTAATTAGTATTTCTTTAAATGTATTATATAACGTTTCATATTTTATGATCATAATTTACTCCTTTTTATTTTCTTGATATATGATAAATGATACTCCACCAAAATCTTCATTATATATTTTTAATTTTAATTCAAAAAAATCTAATGTTTTTTGAACTATACTCATTCCTAAACCAAATTCACCTTTAGATCCTTTTTCATATGGCTTGAAATTTGTGTTTAAAAACTTCTCTTCTATTGGTTCACCATCATTATAAATTGTAATTTTATCCTTCTTAGTTTCAATTTTAATTACTTTTTTAGCATACCTTAAAGCATTATCAACAATGTTTTCTATAACCGTAATAAAGTTTTCCCGATAACCTGAAAAAACACAAGGACTTAAATTTAAAACAAACTCAATGTTTGTGTTATATTTATGATTATTAACAACCTCATTACATACATCGGCTAAATCAACGTTTTCAAAAGGCAAATCTTTATTTAAATATTCTAATCTATTATATTGTAATAATTGATTAACCTTAGATTTTAATACATCTGCCTGTTTAATGATTAAATTAGCCTCCGATTTATCAACAACCCCATCAACAATAGCTTCAGCATAATTTTTAATAACCGCAATAGGTGTTTTAAAATCATGACTTACATTTTGTAACATTTCTCTTTTTGTCGTTTCTGAATCTTTAATTTCAAGTCTCATATTTTCAATTGATTCTGATAATTCTCTAATTTCATCATCACCATTATCTAAATATTCTATTTCATATTTATCTTTATTCATACTAGTAATATGGTCTTGTAATTTTTTTATTCTTTTTACTAATCTAGATACCCAGAATGACATAAATACTGCTAATATTATTAAAGCTACAGTTATAACAATAATAATATTTAAAACAACTCTTTTAATAAAATTATTACTATAAGTATCATCTACTAATATTATTATGAAATTATTTGTAATAATATCTATATCACAAACATAATAAAATTCTTTTTTTCCTATCTTAAATATGTTGTTACCTGTTTTTGCTTCTAGTAATAATTTAGATATCTCTGATTGTGGTAATAAAGATTCGTCAACTTGAATCAAATCACTATTTGCCGCAATAAAATTATTATTAAAGAACTTCCCTTGAATAATTCCTATATTATAGGTTGCCTCATCTTCTAATCTTATAATATCACCATTACGCCATTCAAAAGACGTTATTCTAACATAATTGTTAAGTCTATAATATGTTTCTTCTCTAGCTATGCTATCTAATGCTACAGCTAGCATAACAATAATTATAACAAACAAAAGTAGAACACAGGAAAATAACATTAATATTATTTTACCAGAAATACTTCTTCTAATTTTTCTTTGTTCTACCATAATAATCGATAACCATAACCATAAATAGTTTCAACATTAATCTTTGGCATTTTAGATCTAAGCCTTCTTAATAAGTCATCAACAACTCGATCAGAACCAAAATACTCATCACCCCAAACATGTTCTATTATTTGTTCACGTGATAAAGCCTTGTTCTTGTTTTCAATTAAAAAACATAATAAATCATATTCTTTTGAAGTTAAGACAATAACTTCATCATTTTCAAATACTCTTCTTTTATCTAAATCAATCGCATAATCACCATACTTAATTAAGTTTAAAGATGTATCTTTATAACATCTATCTAATATTTTTTTGATTCTTAACATTAGTTCTCTCATATTATATGGTTTAGCTAAATAATCATCAGATCCTAATTCTAAACCCATAATTTTATCAATATCTTGATCACGAGCTGATGTAAATATAATTGGAATACTAGGGTTTGTTTCTTTTATTTTTTTAATTAAATCATAACCAGAAACAATTCCCGGTAACATAATATCTAGAATCCATAGGTGATATTCATTATTTATTTCTTTGCTAGCATCTTCACCATTATAATAAATTTTATAAGAATAACCTTCATTTTCTAAATATTTCCCTAATAATGTAGCCAAATTTTTTTCATCTTCTACTACAGCAATATTATACATTTGATCACATCCTTTATATATATTATACAATATAAATAGGGTAGAGAAAATATAATAATTATTTTCCCTCCCATTGCACCGTACGTACGGGTCCGTATACGGCGCTACATTTATATTGAACACAAATTATC
>CASEZJ010000049.1 GCA_949292525.1 uncultured bacterium
TTAAAAAAGAAGATGCTACTAATCTTTACGAGTTTGTTAGTGAAAAAAATAATGAGGAGGGCCTATGAATTTCTTATATTCTTTTGTGTCTACATTTTTTATAAATTATTTAGTTATTTGGATTATAAGTTTGTTCCATTTTAGAAACCATAAACTCGTATCAGCTATAGTTATTTCAATTATAAATATTTTATCAATAATTTATAACTCTATTGGAATTTGGAAAGTTTATGTTTTACTAGTACAATCTAATCAATTAGCTGAATATTCTAGTAATTTAATAATAAGTGCCGGTATTTTAATGGCTAATATCATCGCTTATATCGCTACAATGGTTTTATTATTAGATGGCAAAAAATTATTCAAATCACGCCGCCAACAACAATATGCTAATGCCGTTTCAAACAAAAAAACATGGCCAACTATTTTAGCAATAGTAATTTTAGTTTTATTAGGTGTAGGCTGCTTAATATATGGTATTTTTGTATCAGTAAACTTTACTATGGAATTATTACTTGCGGCTTTTGGGGCTTATGGTATAGCTTTAGCCTTCTTTGGTGTCGCTTTCTATATCTTCTTTATTAACTTTACAAAAGTTAAAAATTTAGATACTACTTCTACTAATAGCAATGTAATTAATGCTACTATCGTTAATAAAACTAAAGTTGATGTTTATCTAATGTTCATTTTACATTTAGGTAATCATAAATATTATTTCGAAGGCTTAATAGACCACGATCATACGATTAATTATTATCTTGGTGAGATATTAAACATCTATGTTTTAACTGATTTTGGTAGTATTAACACTCCTACTAAAAAATATATCGTAAAAGGTATAAAGGTAGATAAAATTGACGAAAATACCTTAAAAGAAATTAAATTAACTAGAGTTAATAATGCCAATGAAAACTTTTTAAATTTAATGACTAATTTTGAAAGATACCATTTAAAAACTATTTTAGCTGATGAAAATTATAATATCTTAAAAATTATTGAAAAATAAGTCTTCCCTTGAAGACTTATTTTTAAAAGAGGAAAACTATGATTATAAATGACATTAAAATAATATCTGAAGGTTACTGCTTTGCTAAAACCTATAAACTACCTGATTTTATAAACTACAAGATTAGCTGTAGTGATCCAAATCTAGAAATAACAAGATTTAATCAAGCTGTTTTAAAGGCAAATCAAGATTTAGAAAAAGAAACTTCTTCTTATTTTGTCATTCAAAAAATGATTTTAAATGACAATTTATTAAAAACAACGGTTACAGACTTGATCATAAATAAAAAAATATCTGCTGAAGCTAGTTTGATTCAAGCAATCAAAAACTTCAAAAGTGAAATGTTAAAATCCCAAAGCACATACCTCCAAGAAAGAGTTTACGATCTTGAAGATATGTGTCAAAGATTACTACATATCTTAGTAGATACTAAAATCAAATTACCTACTACTGACTTTATTTTAGTTGTAGATGAACTACTTCCTTCAATTTTACTTCAACATTTAAATAATATTAAAGGTATTATAACTAAAAAAGCAGGCTATTTATCACATGGTGCTATTTTAGCTAGAACATTAGAAATACCATTTATCACTACTAATATGACTATTCCTAACGACACTAATGTTATAATCGATACACGTTTAAAACATTTAATAATTAATCCGAGTAATAAAGAAATTAATGAATTAAAAGTAACAAATAATGAAAATGTTATCTTAAGACCACATGAAGGTTTTCAATTATTAGCTAATGTTTTTGGCAATGAAGAAATAGAAAAAGTAAAAAAATATGGTTTTGATGGAATTGGACTTTATCGAACAGAATTTGTATTTATGCATAATAACAGACCTTTAACTTATGAAGAGCAATTAAATATTTATACTGATGCTGTAACTAAATTAGGACCTCTTAGCTTTTGTTTTAGAACTTTTGATATCGGTGATGATAAACAAATACCTTATATTAAAACACATAAAAAAGGTTTTTTAAACTATGTTAATAATAAAGAAATGTTTGAAGAGCAAATCAAAGCTTTTATTAATTCTAATTTATATGGTAAAATGAAAATAATGTTCCCAATGATCGAAACAAAGGAAGAATTTAATTATTTAAAATCTTGGGTCTTAAGAATTAAGAAAGAATTAAATAATGATGTTCCTTTAAAAATAGGGATGATGTTAGAAACTAAATCCGCTTTGGAGAATATTTATGATTTTAATGAAGCCGATTTCTTTTCGATTGGAACTAATGATTTAACGATGCAACTATACCATTTAAATCGAGAAAAAGCCAAAAAAATACCTGCTAAATATATTCTCGATTTAAAGAACAAATTAATAGATGTCATTAATTATTGTAATAAAACCAATAAAGAATTAAGTATGTGCGGTGAGCTTGCGGCTATACCAGAAGCCACAAAATCATTTTTACAAATTGGACTTAAAAACTTTTCTGTTAGTCCATCTGCTTATAAAGATTTAAATGAAAGTGTATGTAAATATTTAGAAAGCATAAAATAAGGGCGGATATTTCCAAACTTATTTTATTTTTTTGGCACTCACCTATTGACATTGCTAAAATAAAGAGTATACTATACTTGTAATTGGCAGAGAGGTATAACGAGTGCCAATAAGGAGGAAATAATATGTATAATGATTTATGGTATAATTTATTTAATAATGTAGATAATAGAGAAAGCTTCCCTATCGATGTGGTAGCAAAAGATGATTTTATATGAGGTTTATGCAAATTTACCTGGTTTTAGTAAAGATGAAATAAGCCTTAACTTTGAAGGTGGTTATTTAAACATTTCCGCAAAACATAAAAACGAAAATAAAGAACACCTTAATTATATTGTTAAAGAACGCTCTTCAAGAAGTAAGAAACGTTCAATTTACTTCGGTGATTTAAATGAAGATCATATTAATGCTAAATATATTGATGGTGTATTAATTGTATCTATTTATTTAAAGAAACCTGAAGATAAAAAGATTAGTACAATAAGCATTGAATAATTAAATAATAAGGAGCTGATATTTATGAAAAAAAATAATGCTTTAAGTATTTTCGATGAAATGGATAACTTATTTGATGATTTCTTCAAACCAGTTAAATATGATATGAAATCAGATGTTCGTGAAGTTGAAAATGGTTATGAGATAGATGTCGAAGTTCCTGGTTTCAACAAAAACGAAGTAGTTGTTGATTATAATGATGGTTACATTACAGTTTCTGCTAAACATGAAACTAATAATGAACAAAAGAAACATGGTAAATACATTCATCAAGAAAGAACATATTCTTCTCTTGAACGTAGTTATTATGTTGGTGATATTGATAAATCTAAGGTTAATGCTAAATTAAATGATGGTATATTAACTATTAGTTTACCTAAAGCTTGTATTGAAGCACCAAAGGGTAAAACTATAATGATTGAATAAAAAAATCGCAGTTTTGCGATTTTTTTATTTTCCTTTATAATCGTTTGGTAAGCTAAGCCATTTTTTCCTTAATTCAAAGGCCGCCATTTACAGTATTATATTTATCTTCCCATTGTTGCAGATCAGTATTATATACGGTATTTTCAGTGTCAAATCTATTATTAGCATAATTTTCAGCACGTTCAGCAGTTCCTTGTTTAAAACCAATCTTAGATTGAGTATTAGCTGATTGAGCTTGTCCCCAAGCACTACGTACTCCCATTGCTGCCTGTCTTTGATTTAACAATTGTTGTGCAAGTTGATTTGATGTCTCAAGAGATTGTTCAGACTGTTTGTTTTGAACACTTAATAACGTGTTCACATTTTCAGCCAAACGTAAGTCTGCACTTGCACCACTTTCTAAAGCATTACGTCTAGCTTTACTCATTTCTGAACCTACGGTTCCCATTAAGGCTGCGTTATTACGATAGCTGTTCTCTAAGGTTTGACGCCTTAAATCACCATACATAGAGTTAAATTGACTTGCATTCTTATCCACCATTTAGCCTAATATCAAGTTTCTGTTCGTAAGCTCGAGAAATTTGCTAGCCCCTTCCTTCATAATTAACATTACTATTAATAACTTGGGGTTCACTACGTTTGGCGGTAAATACCCACGGTAGGACTTTCACCTACTAGATTAATGCCCTGCCCGGCACACCAGAAAAAAAGACAATCTAGGGGACGATTGTCTTTTTTTAGATATTAACATATATTTAAAAGATTTAAGAAGGAAAAAGCTTAAATCTATTTAACGTAATTAGTTAAGGTTTGAAGAACTGCGCCTTCACCTTTAATTAGACTTAAGAAATATTCATATACTTTACCTTTAATAGCTGTTTTAGTTAAATCAGTACCAAATATTTCTTTATTAGCTAAAATATCATCTAAGTTTGCAGAAGTATCTCCAATCTTAACATTAGCTAATTTTTCTCTTAATACATTAAGCATTGGATCACTACTTAATTCCATTACTTCTAATTTATCATTTACACCGATTAAATATCTTAACCAACCAGCTATAGCTAGAGGAATATATTTTAAATCAGCTACATCTAAATCTTTACTCTTTAAGTATGATTTAATAGTTTCACCATATCTTACTGGAATCTTTTGACTTGTATCTGTAGCTATACGCCATGGAGTATCTGGGATAGCCTTATTAGGTAATCTTTCTTCTAATACTTCATTTAAGAAAGCTTCAGGTTTAATAATTTTAGGATCAACAACAACCTTCATACCTTCAGCACCAATACCTTTAACTAGATTTACTAATAATGGATTAGTCATTTCTGAAGCTATGCTAGGGTAATTTAATAAACAACCATAAACTGCTAAAGCTGTATGTAAAGGGTTAAGACATGTTGTAACCTTCATAGTTTCAACTTTATTAACTGTTTCACGATCTGTCATATATACACCAACTTTTTCTAAAGCTGGTCTACCATTAGGGAATTTATCTTCTATAACTAAATATTCAGCTGTTTCACAATTTACATAAGGTGCAATATAGGTGTGTCTTGATGTTGTAATAGGATCAATATCTGTAAATCCTATTTTTTCTAAATCTTCTAAAACTTCTTTTGCTGGTCTTGGAGTTATCTTATCAATCATAGACCAAGGGAATGTAACCTTAGTTTCATCTTGTAAATAAGTTAAGAATCCGCTTTCTACAAGATCTTTTTTTGCCCAATGTGAAGCAACATCTAAAACACTAGCTTGTAATTTTTCACCATTATGTGAACAATTATCCATACTAACAACCGCAATAGGTAAAGCTCCTGCTTTATATCTTTCATAAAGTAATGAAGCAACAACGCTCATTGCGTGTTTACCTTTAGTAGGACCGTTATTGAAGTCTTCTTCTACTAATGTTGTATAATTGCCATTAATATCTTTTAAACTATATCCTTTTTCCGTAATAGTAAAAGATATAAATTGTAAGCTAGGATTAGTAAAAATCTCTTTTAATCTAGCATAATTACTAGCAACTACACCTTCAACAATACTAGCTGAAACAGTATATTCTGGTGCTTTTGTAGCACTTAAACTAGCAATTAAAGTTAGATTATCACACTTATCATAAACATCAGTGATGATTTCATAATCAAAAGTTTCACTGGCAATAATACCTTTATCACATAGACCCTTGTTTAACATATCATTAGCTAATCTTGCGATAAATCCTCTAAAGATGTTACCAGCTCCAAAATGTAACCACGTTGGATTTTCTTTAGTTTCTTTCCATACTTTTTCAACATCATATGTAGGATAGTTAACTCCAACAACCTGATTTTTTAAACACTCTTTTGTTAATTTCATCTTAAAATCCTCCTAATAAACGAAACAAAAAGCGCTTTTTGTTTAATACAATGGTATTATAAAGCGCTTTTTATAATATTACAAGCAAAAAATAATTTTTTTTTATGATTCTTTTTTAATTTTGTCGTTTTCACTTCATTTTCAGCCTAAAAAACAATACATTATTTGTTAAGCTGATTCTTTTATACTAATACTTGGCTCTAAAACAACCTTAGTAGAATAATCTTTATTATCGATCATTTGTTCTAATGTAACAGCACAAATATTACTTATTTCTTGGACCTTATTATCTACACTAGTAATGTGAACACTAGATAAATCACAATATTTACTAGCATTGTAACCGGTAACTAAAACATCCTCACCAATTTTATAACCGGCTTTAATCAAACGATTAATAGCACTTAAAGCAACTAAATCCTCACCACAAATTATAGCCTTAATATCAGCATGATCTTTTATTATAGCTTCTGTAGGAATAGCTCCATCATTAATATTGTCTATACAATAAACATATGGAGTTTTATTATCTTCTTCAATTGCCTTTAAATAGCCATTTGTTTTTCTATTCGCACTTTGTGTATTAAAATATTTTATATATGCTATTTTACCACTTGTTTTGCTTAAAACATATTTAGTCATATCATAGACACCTTTAAAGTCATCTACATAAACTTCACTACATCTTTTGACATTTAATTTGCCATTTGAACATACTACTGGCGTATCGCCAATTTTCTTTAAAACATCAGGATAATCATTTAAAAAATTAAAAACAGAGCCTACAAACACCATCCCATCAACATTTATGTTTAGTAATGAATCTATATACGTAGTGCTAGATTTAGCACTACCAAGTGTATTACATATAATAACGCGATAACCTTTAGGAGATAAAACCCGGTCAATTTCAAAAGCTGTATCAGAATAATAAGGATCTCTAATATCAAGTACTAAAACTGCAATAGTTTTCATAGACTTTATTGCCAATCCTCTACCTAGCGCACTAGGCTTAAAATTGTATTTTTTTACAACAGCCTCTACTCTTTCACGTAATTCTGGCTTTATATTTTTATTATTTAAGTATTTAGATACTGTAGATATTGAAACACCAGCTTCTTTGGCTATATCGTAAATGTTCAATTTTCTGCCTCCTAAGTATGTCTAATATGATATAAATATTATATCTTATTTTTTAAATAAAATAAATTTATTTTTTAATATTAACTAAAAGATAAATGTTTATATGTGAATAAAACTAACTACAGCAATTTTTAAACTCGTTTATAAAATTAAATGTTTTAATGCTTTTAAATATTTTAAATTTCTTTTTATATCTTCATCAGTAATTTCTTTAAGTCTTGATAAATTTAAATTATCTAATATATCAGTAATTTTAACATTTTTAGTTATTTTATTTTTTTTACATCTTACAATAAAATCTTCATATGTCTCGTTTTCATTTTTAGTTAAAGCTAAAACTGCATTAACTATTTCTTCACTAAATCCTTCATTCAACAAAAATTTAGTTGTATCGTTAGTATCTTCAATTGTATCATGTAATAATACAACTATGATTTCATCTTCTTTTGATAAAGTTTTAGCTACACGCAAAGGATGATTAATATAATCTTTCCTAGCTTTATCAAGATGGCCTTTATAAGCCTTAGTAGCTATTTCTAAAGCATGTTTAATTTGAATTGATTCTTTACTCATTGTCCCATCATAAGCTTAACTTATATTCTTGCTTACTAAAACCCCAAATAATAACAAAAACATTTTATAATCAACATTCTTTTTTAGCAAGGTATTATTAACATTTATTTAAATAAATCCAAGAAAAATTTTTTAGAACGTAAATAAATGAACCGATCTTAAAAAAACGCCGACAGTTAAAGTGGTTTTCTACCTTTTAAGTCTAAGTTTTTGTCTTCTCTCCCAATTGAATATTTTCATATTGACTTTAATATATACTACCCATTATTTTTAAATGGGGCAGATTTAAATACTGTATGTTTATTATTTGGTCATGCATCTTTTGAAATGACTCAAAGATATATCGATTTTAATTCTAAACATTTAGAACAAATCAATAGAAAGTGTAATCCAATCAAGAAATTAAAAAAATGGCAGGATTAGCTAGAAATTATCAAGTCGAAATTACGCCTTAGCTAAGCCGAAAAATCAACTTTTTAGAATGTAAATAAACAAAATAACTAATTTTTAACGATTGACAAAACTTTTAAATTAAGTATAATCTAAGTAGAGAAAGCCCGTTATTGCTTGTCTCACACGAAGTTTTATTTAAAAGGTTAATGAAAAGAAAAGGTTAGGAGCTCCAATTCCTAACCTTTTCGCTTTTTAGAGATTTTACGAAGTTTACTTAAAAAGGTTAATGATAACTATTTTTTATTGTTATCATCTTTGCTCTTACTAGCTAGATATATTATAAAAAATATAATAGTTAATAATGCTAGCGTTTCTATTGCTAGCTCCTTTCTAGAAACTTCGTAAATTACTCCGTTTCTTAAAAGATTTCACTTCATAAAACCTCCGCCAACAATTATACTATAAACAACATTTTGAGTAAATAATAATAGGGCTAGCCGTTGAAGCTAGCCTTTTCTAATAGCTAGAAATTATTAAGTTGAAATTATGCCTTAGCTAAGCTAAAAAATCAACTTTTTAGAATGTAAATAAACAAAATAGCCAAATTTTAACAATTGACAAACCTTTTAAATTAAGTATAATTTAAGTAGAGAGAAATCTCGGAGGTCTTGTTGTTAATTAATAGGGTAGAGAAAATATAATAATTATTTTCCCTCCCATTGCACCGTACGTACGGGTCCGTATACGGCGCTACATTTATATTGAACACAAATTAT
>CASEZJ010000050.1 GCA_949292525.1 uncultured bacterium
TTATTTATGACAAGTAAAGATAAATTAGAAGAAGCAATTAAAAGAATTAAAGCTGAATTAATAATTCAAAAAAATAAATTTTTAAAAGAAAATAAATATTTAGAAGCAGAACGTATTGAACAAAGAACAAATTACGATGTAGAAATGTTAGCTGAAATTGGTACATGTCCTGGTGTTGAAAATTATTCTAGACATTTAACATTAAGAAAAGAGGGAGAAACTCCAGCAACATTACTAGATTTCTTCCCAGATGATTTTTTATTATTAGTTGATGAATCTCATGTTACTTTGCCACAAGTTAGAGGTATGTATAATGGTGATAGATCACGTAAACAAACTTTAGTTGATTACGGATTTCGTTTACCAAGCGCATTAGATAATCGTCCGTTAACCTTTACGGAATTTGATAAGCATGTTAAACACGCGATTTATGTTTCAGCAACTCCAGGTGATTATGAAAAGGAATATCCAATTGTAGAACAAATTATTAGGCCAACAGGACTTTTAGATCCTAAGATTGAAGTTAGACCAACTTTAGGACAGGTAGATGATATTTATGCTGAAATTAAAAAACGCATAGATAAAAACGAAAGAGTTTTAATTACTACTTTAACGATAAAAATGAGTGAAGACTTAACCAAATATTTAAAAAAATTAGATTTAAAAGTTGCTTATTTACATTCAAAAATTAAATCACTTGAACGACTTGAAATCTTACGTGATCTTAGATTAGGTAAATATGATGTTTTAGTGGGGATAAACCTTCTAAGAGAAGGACTTGATTTACCAGAAGTAAGTCTTGTTTGCATCTTAGATGCCGATAAACAAGGCTTTTTAAGAAGTGAAAGAAGCTTAATTCAAACGATAGGTCGAGCTGCAAGAAATGCTAATGGTATGGTTATAATGTATGCTGATAGTATATCACCGTCTATGAAAGAGGCTATTAATGAAACAGCTAGACGGCGTTTCATTCAAGATGAATATAATAAAGAACATAATATAATTCCTAAAACGATTATTAAAGCCATACCTGAAAAAATACAAATTAAGGCTTATGTTGAAGAACATAAGAATAAAAACAAGAAAATGACGAAAGTAGAAAAAGCAGAATTAATAGAACGTCTTAATGAAGAAATGTTACAATATGCTAAGGAATTAAATTTTGAAATGGCAGCTCGAGTTAGAGATGCTATTATGGAACTTAAAGGAGAAAAATAACTATGTTTTCATTAAAAGAATTATATAAAATTGGTAATGGGCCCTCATCGAGTCATACAATGGGACCAAAAAAAGCTGCTTTATATTTCTTGAATAAATATAAAGATTGTACTTCATATCAAGTTTATTTATATGGTAGTTTAGCTTTAACCGGAAAAGGACATTTAACAGATTATATAATTTTGCAAACATTACCTAATGCAAAAATAATATTTGATTATAAAACAGAATGTCTTCATCCTAACACTTTAAAAATAGTAGGTTATAAAGACAATAAAATAATAGGAGAAGAAACCTTCTATTCAATAGGTGGAGGTAATATTAGAATAGAAGGCATTAAAGAAGAAAAACAAAAAGAGATCTATAATGAAAACACATTTTATCAAATTAAAGAATATTTAAAAGAAAATAATATTAATTTAGTAGAATATGTTAATAAACATGAATCAATAGATAGTTATTTAGAACATGTATTAAAAGTAATGCAGGCAAGCCTTAAAGCTGGTCTTAGTAAAAGTGGAGTTTTACCAGGAAGATTAAAAGTAAAAAGAAAAGCTAAAGATATCTATTTTGCTAAATCCCTAACTAAGTTAGATTATGATAAAGATATTAGAAAAATAATGGCATATGCTTATGCTGTAAGTGAAGAAAACGCAAGTGGTGCTGAAGTAGTAACTAGTCCAACATGTGGGGCATGCGGAGTTTTACCTGCAGTTATCATGTATTTAAAAGAAAAATATGGAACGACAAAAAAAGAAGAAATTGACGGCTTAAAAGTTGCTGGAATAATTGGTAATATAGTTTCATATACCGCATCTATTTCTGGGGCTTATGCAGGTTGTCAAGCGGAAGTAGGAACAGCTACATCAATGGCCGCAAGTTATGCTGCCTATATTTTAAAAGGGGATATTTTAACAATTGAAAGAGCAGCTGAAATTGCCTTAGAACACAATTTAGGTTTAACATGTGATCCTGTTGAAGGATATGTCCAAATACCATGTATTGAACGCAATGCGATGGGGGCAGTTAGAGCGATTGATTCAGCTATTTTAGCATTATATATTAATGCTAAAGAAGCTAAAATAAGTTTTGATACGGTTGTAAGCACGATGTTAGAAACCGGTGTTTCACTACCACGTTCCTTAAAAGAAACTAGTGAAGGTGGTTTAGCAAAAAAATATAAAGAGGAAGAAAATGAATAAAGGCGATATACTAGAAGTACTAATTGAAGATATGGATAAAGATGGTAAGGGGATTGCTTACTATAATAAAAAGATAATTTTTATTCCTTATGCTATAATTGGTGAAACCTGCAAAATTGAAATCACTAAAGTTTTAAGTAAATTATATGAGGCCAACTTACTTGAAGTGTTAAATGAAAGTCCTTACCGCAAACAGCCAGATTGTAATTTATATCCTTCATGTGGTGGTTGTCAAATGCGGCATATGAGTTATGAATTAGAGAAAAAAGTAAAGTTTAATAAAGTTAAAAACACCCTAACACATGGTGCTAAAATCGCTGATTTTAAAATGAATGAACTAATTTCTAATGATATAATAAATAATTATCGTAATAAAGCTATCATACCATTTGCTAATGTTAATAATGAAATAATATGTGGGATGTATAAAGGTAGAAGTCATGAAATAATTAGTAATTTAAATTGTCAAATTGAACCATATTTATTAGAAAAGATTCTTATAAAAGTTAAAAAATATTTAATTTACAATAATATTTCAATATATGATGAAATAACAAAAAACGGCTTATTTAGGGCTTTAATGTGTAGAAAGACTAAAGATGATAAATATATGATAGTACTAATAACAACTAAAAAATATGATTTTTCAGCTTTAGTAAATGAACTTATTAAAATCGAAAATATAGTTTCAATCTATTTAAATATTAATGACTTAAATAATAATGTTTTATTAACTGATAACAATATGTTATTGTATGGAAAAGCTAACCTTACCGAAGATATATTAGGATATAAATTTAATGTAGCACCAAATACATTTTTACAAGTAAACAACAACATGTGTGAACTTTTATATAAAGAAGCAATTGCCTTATTAAACCCTAATAAGGATGAAACCATAATAGATGCATATTGTGGTATGGGAAGTATCACCTTAAATGTTGCTCCATATGTTAAGCAAATAATCGGTATCGAAGTTGTAAAAAGTGCTATTGATAACGCTATAATTAATGCTAAAATGAATGGTATAAATAATGCTAAATTCATTTTAGGTAAATGTGAAGATAAAATATTAGAAATAATTAGATCTACAAAAGTAAATTCAATTATTTTTGACCCACCACGCAAAGGTTGCGATATTTCCTTTTTAAATGTTATAAAAGAAACTAAAATTAATAAGATAGTTTATATATCTTGTAATGTAGCTACTCTTGCAAGAGATCTAAATTATTTAAAAGATATCTATAAAATAGTTGAAGTAACTCCTTTTGATTTATTTCCAAGAACGAGTCATGTTGAGAGTGTTGTTCTTTTGATCCACAAATAAAGATGTCAAATTTAGTATATGAAAATCTAAAATAAATGCATTTTAGGTTCTTTTTTTGATGACTAGTTAAAAAAGTATAGTTAATTATGGTATAATAATACTATATAAAATTTTGGGAGGTTTGTTTGATGAATTTATATGAATATGAAAAAGTAAAGGATTATACGTATTTAGAGTATTGTAATTATTTGCAAAAGAAGTATGGAATTGGATTTGCCACATATTTTACTAAGAGTTGGAGCAAAACTAAAAAATGTACAAGAACAAAAGAAGGTCTTATTGTTCATCATAAATACGAAGATCATGCGATATTATTAGCTGACACTGAATGTGCAAAAAGAAATCCATACGAATGGCAATTACCAGAGAATATAGTTTATTGTGACTATTTAGAACATTTATTATTACATATATTAATTTGTGAAGGTCCATCTAAAAATAAAAACGATTTTGAAGTGGTCGGAATCGGCGGAGTAATAAATTTTTTAGTACCAGAATTAAATGATTTATATTCAGGATGGATTACGAAGCAAGAATGGAGAGCAAATTGTCATAGTAGAGTGGTAAATGATAAAGAAGTGTATTTGATTTTATTGAAAAGATTTAAATCTAACTTTCAAATAATATTTTTTATACAAAAGATTGCTTACTGACAAGTTTTAATGAAAAATATGGCTTATGGTCGAAGAATAATAATAAAACATTATTCAAAGAAATTGAGCAACTATAAGTTATTGAGGTAAGAAGATGAAAAGATTAGATTATAGTAGTAAAGTTATGGAAGAATTCGCAATAAGGGTGATATCAAAATCGTATGATTCCAAATATTCAAAGTATATATGGCATGATAAGGATGATGATTTTGATTTTACAAGTCCAGATGACCAAGTCGCTCTTGAAGTAGCAACTATTTTACCTAAAAACATAAGAAATGCTATTGAATATGAACAAGCTATTGATAAAGGAAAAAAACCCGATCCAGCTAAAGTTTATAATTCTAAAGTGGATGATGATGGAGAACTATTATTTTATTATGGTGGTTCTATGGAAGAGATAGGAAAATCAATAAATAAAATGATTGAAAAAAAAGAAAACAAAAGAAAGAAAAGAGCCAAAAAATACAATTTATATGAACTGTGTCTATGTATTAATGATGGAGGCCTATTTAACAATAAACTTAATTTTGATTTCATAATTAGAAGTGGAATACTAAAAACAACAGAATTTTCGAAATTATTTCTAATAACATCATCAAATTTTTTTGTTGTAAGTGATGATTTAATAGTAGAATATGCAAGAAAATTATAGTTGTAAGTTTTAATTTGATATACTTTCAAAGATTGAGAAAGAAAAACATATATAAAGATTTAATACAATAGTGTTTTTTAGTTTCATTATAGAATAAATGTATACTTATATATGTGTGATTTTTTGACTTAAATTTTAAGAAAATAATAATATTTAAGGAGTTCTAAAATGCATACAATTGATTTAAATGAAAAGATGTTAGAGGAATTGTATCCTGGTGCTTTAGACATTCTTTTAGAAGATCATTCGTCAAACAGAAACATCCTATGGTGTACAAATAACTATAAAAAATATGGAGTTGGATTTGGACCGAAAGAGCAAATAAAAAAAGAATTAATTAAAAAAATGAAAATTAATCATGTAAATAATAAAAACGTTTGAGTAAGCGTGTAATATAAGACGGATTTTAAACAAACTCCTTATACTTTATAATACTTATAGTATTATTTAGAAGGAGTTTTTCTTATGGGAATAAAAAG
>CASEZJ010000051.1 GCA_949292525.1 uncultured bacterium
TTTTTATTCCCATAAGAAAAACTCCTTCTAAATAATACTATAAGTATTATAAAGTATAAGGAGTTTGTTTAAAATCCGTCTTATATTACACGCTTACTATCAAATCATTAAACACTATTGTATTCTCTAATTCTTCTAGATATAGTTTAGTAGATTCAATATCATTAATATTAAAACGAGCTGGGAACCCTCCCCATATTAAATAATCGGAAACTGTAGTTGTCTTAGCTATCTCATCACAATATTCAAGTATTTCTTTATAAACAAAAGGTCTAATTCTAAATGAAACAAATCTTCCACTTAGTAGTGTTAATAATTCACTAGATAAAAGCTTTGAATTGCTTCCAGTAATAAATATTGAATTATTATTATCTAGACGTAAATCTTTAACAGCTATTTGCCAATCATCTATCTCTTGAATCTCATCTAAAAATATATAGCATTTACCATTTTTTTTATTTTTTTCTATATATTTAACCAAATCAATTCCCTTTGAAACTTTCAGCAAATCAGCTGTTTTTTCAAAATTTAAATATATAATATTATCTGTTTTTTCCTTCATTTCTTCCATTATTGATTGAAGAATTACTGATTTACCACATCTTCTTATTCCAACAATAACTTTAATTAAGTCACTATCATAAAAATTTCTTATTTAACTAATATATTTTTCCCGTTTTATCATAATAAAAACTCCATTCATCAACAATATAGTGTATATTCATATATATTATACTGAACAGTTTTTTCTTTTATACTAAAAGTGTTCAGTTTGTGTTCAAAATAATCACGGATTTTTTACCTTTTTAAATGTAAAACAGCAAGACAATGTGGAGCAAATGAAAATATTCATGTACTAAGTTCAGCAAATGCTCAATACTATAAAACGTCCTCAAGTGCTATGATTTACTAACAATCATAATAATTAGGAACGTTTATTCTTTTATAGCTGTTTCAATATATCTATCGACTATGACAAAACCAATTTTATTACTTTTTAAGTGAAATTAAAAAGGCATGACCTTATTTATAGATCACACCTTTTAATTTATTCTTCAATTTTTATTTCCCCAACTTCTACACATTCATATGGCTTATCGTTTAATTTGTTAAATGTAACATTTTTCATATTAACTTTATTAACATAATTAAATAATAAACCTTTACCTTTGATTTCATCAGCAAAACTCATCATTGCAGGAACACCAGGTTTTGGATTATCTGAATATGTAAAATGGACATCATTAAAGTTTATTTCACCTATTGGTTGTTCAGGAAGTCCATAGAAAGCACCAGCTGCACAATTAACATTGTCGCATTTAATATGTTTAAATGTAAATTTACCTAAATATGGTGTTCTATCATCAACCGGTAGTTTTTCTTTAGACCAAACGTATTCTGTTTTACCATCAGGATCACAGAAATAGAACATATTAATAACTAATGGAGTTAAAACATCATCCATTCTAATGTTTTCAAAGGTAATATCATCTATAACAGCATCTTTACCTCTTCCTCGTCTTGTTTTAATTCTAAGCCCACGATCTGTTTGATTAAAAATACATTTTGAAACTTTAATATCTTTTATTCCTCCAGCCATTTCGCTACCTAATACTACTGCGCCATGGCCAAAATTCATTGAACAGTTTCTTATATTAAAGTTTTTTGATGGTTTTTTATATTTAGATCCCATATATATTTTTCCTGCTTTAATCGCAATACAGTCATCACCAACACTAAAGTGAACACCGATAATATCTACATTTTGACAAGATTCTGGATCACAACCATCAGTGTTTGGACTATCTTTAGGACTTATTAATTTCATATCAATAAACCTTATATTTTTAGAAAAATAGGGGTGAAGATTCCATGATGGGGTGTTTGTTACTGCTACACCTTGAAAACAAATGTTTTCACAATGGTTTAAAAATACCCCTCTTGGACGCCAAGCAATTCTCTTTTGTCTAATATTAACCCACCAATCAGCGTTTTGAGCATTACCATCTATAATACCTTTACCTATAATGTTAACGTTTTTTACATTAACACCTGTTATGATACTTGCAAAACAACTTATTGGATTTCCTTCCCAAGATCCTAAGTTATATTCCCCTTTTTCGTCTGTAGTATATGTCATACCTGGTAAGACAGGATATAACTTTCGATCTGTAGCTCCTAATAAATGAGCTTTTGGTGCTAATTCGATTGTTATATTACTGCGTAAGAATAATGGTCCTGTAAGATATGTTCCATCCGGTATATATACTCTACCATCATCAGGACATACTTCAATTGCGGCTTGTAAAAAATTAGTATCTAAAGTTTGTCCATCACCCTTAGCCCCAATATCTTTAACATTTATTGTGACAAACTCTTTTTTTGTTTTAATTTCTTGAAAATATTTAAGTTTACCATCATCTACTACTATATCATATTTATGATTTGGTTCTAAATTATAAATTGAAAAAATGTTTGTTTTAACTTTTTCTTGATATAATTCATCATTAACATAAACATCATATTCTTCTAAAGAATAATATGGATTATCATTATCAATTTCAATAGTACATGATCTTGTCCCTAAATATATTACATCAAATTCCATATAATCACCTACAATTCTACATCTTTTAATATCTTATTATCTTTCTTAAATTTACGTTTTAATAGATAATTAGAAATTGTGTTTTTAATAAATAAGTAAATAAAATCTAAAATAAGATATAAAAATCCACAAAAGAATGGATCAAGACCCCAACCAAAGTCTACACCAAATATGTTAGGCATATGAAATATGCCTTCTAAATCTAATTGAACTAATTTAGATGTCAAAAAGAAAATTGGAACAGTTATAAGACAAGCATATAAAAGATTTAAAAATAATGATAATACGCCCTTAGAATTAACCATATTAAAGTAATATGTATTATCTCTTGAATTACGCATTAATCTAACTATTGGTCTAACTATATAATCCGTTACTAAAGCTAAAATTAAGGTAAACCATATTAGTAACGCTTCACCACCAGCTGCAGTTCCAACTTGAATGAATGTTGAACCGACACCTGCAAAATAAAAGGCAGCTCCCGCTGCCCAATATTTTAGCAGAAGAATTTTAACCCATGATGGGATTTTTGAAAATTTACCAGTCTTATAAGGCTCAATATCCTTTTCAATTTCAAATTCTTCTTTATTCATCTATTAGTCTACTTCCTTCACATATTCTTTATCGATAAAGAAGTAAGAAATTACACATCCTGCTAAAGCACATGCCATTGAAATACCAACTGTAGCGATTGAAACATAAACTGATGAATTTGGTTCATATTTACCAGATTGATCAATAAATGAGAAGATATATAAGAAACCAAATAATAATAGTAATACTGTCGTAATTGTATTTAAAATTACTGTACCTAAATTCTTCTTTGAATTTAGTGAGAATGCATTAAAGATATTAATACATCCAAGTAATACTAAGGCAAATAGATATATACCTATATTTTTAGCAACACCTTCAGCATTTTCGTTTATTCTTAGCATCGCTACTGCATGTGAATTTAAGAATAAACCTAATAAAATTGCTGGAACAAAGATAAATGTTGCTGCAAACTTCATCTTATTATATTTATAAGAATCGACTAAGTTTAAAAATGTAAACTTTAACCAATGCACAAAAGATTGCCATATTTTAGAAGGAACTGATTGTTTTTTATCCATATTAAATTTCCTCCTTAGTTATACGCATTTCTGTTTCTTTATCGAAGAAGTGGACTCTCTCCATATCAAAAGCTAAAGAAGCTTTTGGACGAGATAAATCTACTTTTGCTGATGATAGAACTTTAGATATAACAGTTTGATTTGCTACTGTACCATATACTAAGAAATATGAACCTAACATTTCGCTTGTATCTATATCCATTTCTACAACAGCTTCACTATATTCAGCTAAATGCGCATCATCCATATAAGTATAGTCAGGACGAGATGCCATAACCACTTCTTTACCTACGTATCCTAGATCTTTTAATTCAGCAAATTTAGCATCGGCTATTTTTACCTTTGGTCCGTCGAAGAAATGGAAATAGCCATCACTTTCAACTGTACCATGATAGAAGTTCATTGGTGGAGTCCCAATAAAACCAGCAACGAATAAATTTCTAGGATTATCAAACATGTTTTTAGGTGTATCAATTTGTTGAACATAACCATCTTTCATAACTACAATTCTAGTAGCTAATGTTAAGGCTTCAATTTGGTCATGTGTAACGTAAATGAATGTTGCGTTTAATTTTTGGTGTAATATTGATAGTTCTTTACGCATTGAACCACGTAATTTAGCATCTAGATTTGATAATGGTTCATCAAATAAAAATACTGCTGGGTTACGAACAATAGAACGACCTACCGCAACTCTTTGTCTTTGACCACCTGATAATTGTTTTGGCTTACGATTTAAATATGGAACTAAGCCTAATATTTCAGCCGCAGCCATAACTCGACGATGAATTTCATCAGAGTCTATTTTTCTAATTAATAAGCTAAAAGCCATATTATGGTATACAGTCATATGTCCATATAGAGCATAGTTTTGGAAAACCATTGCTATATCTCTATCTCTAGGCGCTAAATCATTACAACGTTTACCATTGATTATTAAATCACCTGAAGAAATTTCTTCAAGACCGGCAATCATACGTAATGTTGTTGATTTACCACAACCAGAAGGACCAGCTAAAACTATAAAATCACCATGGTTAATATGGATATTAAAATCATAAACTGCATGGAATCCGTTAGGATAAACCTTATTGACATCTTTTAAAATTACATCTGCCATATTTTATCCCTCCAAACTCTCTAAATATTTAGC
>CASEZJ010000052.1 GCA_949292525.1 uncultured bacterium
TAAAAACAAGAAGACAACTCCTGAACGTATAGAATTTAAAAAATATTGTCCTCATTGCCGCAAACATACTGTTCATAGAGAAAAGAAGTAAGCTTTTTATAAAGCTTTTTTCTTTATTATGATAAAAAAAATAGTTAATGGAATATTTGGGGTTAACACATATTTAATTATTAAAGGCAATGAATGCATTATTGTTGACCCAGGCATGGATTTAAATAGCGAAGAAATAAAACAAAATTACAAAGTTCTAGCTATATTAATAACCCATGGTCATGTTGATCATATTGATGGGATCATAAATTTCTTAGATGTACCTATTTACATATCTGTTTTAGATGAAAGCAAATTATATGATTCAAACACAAGTCTATATCGAATGTTAGGTTTAAAAACACCTTATAAAAAAGGAGATTTAAATATTAACTTGGTTGAAGATAAATCTATTATTACAATAGGTGAATTTGTTTTTCAAACTATTTTAACACCAGGTCATACGAATGGTTCAGTTTGTTTTAAATATAATGATATTTTATTTAGTGGGGATACTTTATTTAAAAATAGCATAGGTAGAACGGATTTTCCGACTGGTAATATGCTTGATATGCAAAACAGTTTGCTGAAATTAGCCAAATTACCAAACGAAATTAAGATTTATCCTGGCCATGATGAGTTGACTTCCATTAAAGATGAAAAGAAAAATAATCCGTATTTAAAGAAGTATTTATAGCCAAACTTTATTTTTTTTGTTATAATTAACAACTAAGGAGGAAAAATAAAATGAAAGTTTTAAGTGCTGATATTAATAAAATATTAGATGAAGCTAGTATGATTAGTTTAAATAAAGGAATAACAACAATTGATACAGCTATCGTATTTTTAGCAATTATCAATTTTGTTTCAAATATAAAAGATAAAAAATATGCTGATTTAAAATTTGATTTATTTAACTTATTAGAAAAATATAAATTGAATTATGTTTTAATAGATAAGGCTTATAATAGTATTCATTATAATAATGAAAAACTACCTTTTGATACTGATACAACTTTAGCAGATGATATGCTAAATGTTATTGATGAGTTAAAAAAGAAAGCAAACGAAGATGAAAACACAATGGAAGTAACTGATTTAATTACTTGTTTGTTTATTAATAAAGATTATGAATTATTTAATGTTTTAGACAAATGTAATCTTATTATGCAACATGAATATGAACAAGCTGTATTAAATAATACTCCAGCTAATCAATTACCGGTTAATGGTTTTGATGTTTTAGCCCTATATAATGATTTTACTAGCAGTATGGCTAAATATAGCATTAGAGAAATTAAAAGTTTAGAAGATGATAAATTAAAAAAATATTTAACTAATATTAATAAATATGTTTCTAAACATAAGGAAATGCATCCGGTTGGCATGCAACAAGAGTTTTTAGCTTTACAAATTGCTTTGTCAGGTAGAACAAAAAAATCAGCTGTTTTAGTAGGACCAGCTGGAACAGGTAAAACGACTTTAGTTCATATGTTAGCATTAGCGATTAATAATCAAAGTAAGGATTTAGCTGTTGATTTAAGAAACAAGGTTATTTATGAAATGCATATTGATGCTTTAGTTGCAGGTAGTCAATTTAGAGGTCAGTTTGAACAAAGGATTTTAAATATTTTAGATACTGTATCTAAACTTGATAATGTGATTTTATTTATTGATGAAATGCACACTTTAACTCGTTCTGGCGGTAATGAAGGTGATTTAACAGCGGCTAATATTATAAAACCTTATTTATCAAGAGGTGATATTCAAGTTATTGGTGCTACAACTAATGATGAATTTAATGAATATTTAGAAAAAGATAAAGCAATTTCTAGACGTTTTGTTAAGGTCTTAGTTGAAGAACCAACTAAAGAAGAAACAATGACTATTATGCGCGAAACTTTAGCGATTAATGAAGAGTTTTTTGCTAAAGTTATGCATGAAGAATTAATTGAAAAAATTTATGATTTATCATTACAATATAATATGCATTCAGCAAACCCTGATAAAGCTTTAACTATGTTAGAAAGTGCATTTGCTTATTCTAAGGTATGTAAAGAAAATGATAAAGAAGTTAAAATAGATGATGTTATTGATTCTATAAAAGTTCAATTTAATATTAATATGTCTGATACTAAGGTTTTAGATACTAAAAAAGAATTAGAAGAAAATGTTTTAGGCCAAAAAGAAACCTTAAAAGATGTATTAAATTACTTAAACATGATTGAATATAATATCGTGGACCCAGAAAAGCCAAAGTGCAGTTTATTATTTGCTGGACCAAGTGGAACCGGTAAAACTTTTACTGCTAAATTAATAGCTAAAAACTTTACAGGTAGCGATAAAAATTTAGTTGTTGTTGAAGGTTCACAACTTCAACAAGAAACTGCAGTTAATTATTTATTTGGAAGTGATCCGGGTTATGTTGGGTTTAAACAAACTAGTGATTTTTTAGCTAAAGTTAAACAAAATCCAAATTGTGTTGTGTTATTCGATGAAATTGAAAAGGCACATAGCAGTGTGTTTAAAGCTTTATTAAATATTCTAGATGAAGGTTATGCTGCTGATAAGGGTGGAAATAGAGTTAGTTTCCGTAATGCAATAATTATTTTTACAACTAATTTAGGATTTGGTACAACAAATAAAAAAGGAACTGCCTTTATGAGTCTTGGTAAAGGTGATAATGAATCAGCAATTGATGCGATTAACAATCATTTTTCACCTGAATTTTTAGGTAGAATCGATAAAATTATTGTATTTAATCGTTTAGATGACAAAGTTACGGATGCCTTAATTAAGCGCTATAAAGAAAAATATGAAAAATTATCAGGTAGAATATGTAAATTTAGTAAAACTGATTTAGCAAAGATTAAAGAAGAGGCTAATATTCATGATTTTGGGGCTCGTAATTTAGATCATGTTGTTAAATTGGCGGTTTTAAAGAAAGTATTACAGGAGGATGAAAAGAATGGAAGAAACTAAATTAAATGTATGGAATATTGAAGAACAATTACTTCAATCAAGAATTATTAAAATTGATGGGGAAATAAATACGCAAATGGCGCAAAGAGTAACATCTTTTTTAGATGTTTTAGCTAATGATGATCCTAATGCGGTTATTAAATTAGAAATTTGTTCTGGTGGTGGTAGCGTATTAGATGGTTTAGAGAAATTCCTAATCCTGTTGTTGCTTTTAACACTGGTTTATGTGCTTCAATGGCTACAATAATCAGCTCAGTATGTGATTATGCTTATGGTTCAGTTAATGCACAATTCATGATTCATGAATTAGCTACTGGTGTAGAAGGTAAATTTAGAGTTTTAAAGAATTCAATTGAATTTGATGAAAAATTAAATAAACGTTTATTTGCTATATTAAGTGCTAAAACCGGTAAAACAGAAGAAGAATTAATGAAGATCGCTACCTATGATTTTTGGATGAATTCTGATGAGGCTTTAGAATTTGGTTTAATAGATGCGATTAGAAAGCCAGTTAAAAAGAATACTAAAGTTTTAGAAGAATTTGTTAAAGAATTAAATAAGGAGTAATTATATGGCAATTAAGAATTTAGATGATTCTTTATTTGAAGACAAAAAGCCTAAAAACATTAAAAGACCAGAGCTTAAGGGTGATGCAAATGAAATATATGATGAACTAAATAAATTCATGAGTGAAATGCCTGAAGATATGCTTGATAAATTTAAAGATTTATCAGATAATTTATCTTCTAAGCTAGAGAATGTTAATTGGTCTGATTTACTTAATGTAGAAGTAAATAAAGTAGAAATTAAAAATCCTTATGTTACTAAATTGTTTCAAGAATTAACTAAATATAATGAGAATGAATTAAATGACCCTGTTGTTATATCTAAAATGGAAGAATTAATTGTTTTTTTAAATGATTATAGACATAACAAAACTAAACCAGTTACGCCAACTCCAAATTATTTAGAAAAAATAAAAGAACAAAGTGATGACATTTTAAATATTTTAGTAGATAGGTTTGATCCACTTGCTTTTATTAATCAATATAATTTTATTTTAAAAGATAATAATTATGTTTTAGAAGATTTAAGTAATATTACTTTATTTAATCCTCTTGATAATTCTAAACTTGATTTAACTAATTCTAAATTGGTTTATGGTAATGTAGATAATAGAACTAATAGTCCTTTAGCTGATAGAGTTTTATTATATTTAAATAAAGATGATAATACATCATATATTGTTGTATATGCCTATAATATAGAAAACACATATCATTTATTCATACCTAAATTTGCTAATGCTAATTTATTAAACATAGAAGATAAACTTGAACTACGTAAAGCTAGACAAGCAGTTTTTAAATATAAAAATATTAAAGCTTGTTTAGAACATATTGAAACAATATTTGTTTTACGTCATAATGCTAATTATCCGGTTTTAAAAATAGGTTCTATTTTAGTTAATGAGCCATACTATATTGGTGATAATTTAATTAATATAGGCATGTTTACTTTTAATTTAGATGATAAAGGTTTTAAACAAAAATTTGATGTTTTTGAAAACACTCTACCATTCTATATTAAAATTAATACTAACATGACTTTAGATAAGTTTGGTTATTTAGCTAATAAATTAAAGAAATATAATTACACTAACGAAATATTAAACAATTATGAGTTGAAATATAATAATTTAAAAAACTATTTATATATTGAATTATAATTTCAGCCAAATATTAATGCCGAGTTTAAAAACTCGGTATTTTGTTTATATTTTTTGGCACTAATGTATTGACAGTGCCAAGACAAAAGTATATAATAAGTTCGCACATCGGGTAGAAGAGTGCAAAGTGGGTGAACATTAATGATTACAGATAGGCAAAAACTAATCCTTAAAGCAATCGTTGAAGAATTTGTTTTGACGTGTGAACCTGTAGGATCTAAACTTTTGACTAATAAACCATATCTTAATTTTAGCTCAGCTACCTTAAGATATGATATGCAAGCTTTAGAAGAAATGGGATATTTAGAAAAAACCCACACTTCAAGTGGACGGGTTCCCTCAGAAAAAGGCTTTAGATTTTATGTTGATAATTTATTAACTCGTGATGATGAAGTTAAAGATGTTTATAAAGTTATCAATAATATCTTATCTAACAAACTTTTAACTAAGGAAACTATAATTGAAGATATAATTAATTATGTTGCTAAAACAACAGGTTGTTATATTGCAGTTGTTGGTTCTAATGCTTGTTATGCTAAAGTTAAAAAGATGGAAATTATTCCATTAAATGAACGCGATGCCCTTTTGTTAATAGTAACAAGTCAAGGTGTTGTTAGAAGTCAAAGAATTAATGTCCCAAAAGATTTCAAAATGGATGATTTACTAAGAATTATGTCAATGTTTGATGTAGCTATGTATGATCAAGAAATTTATGAAATTAGAAATATTTTAGAAAGAGAAGCTAATAAACCACGCATTAGAGAAATTGTTGATTATCGTGATGACATATTAAATTTCATGATTAAAGGTTTTGCAAGCTTTTTAAATAATGAATGCTATAAATCTAGCATGACACCATTATTTAGCCAACCGGAATTTAAAGATTATCAGGTTATGCAAAGGTTTGTTAGTGTAGTAGATGATACAAGAGTTAATGAACTAGTTTACAGCAATAAAAAAGGTTTACAAATTAAACTTGGACAAGATAATAAAAACATAGGTTTGCCAGATTGTGCAGTTATTAGTATTCCATATTACTTAGATATGTTTGAATACGGAACTATTGTTGCAGTCGGGCCTTTAAGAATGAATTATAAAACTGTTGTGCCTATTTTAGAATATTTGGCGAATAGTTTACCAAAAATATATAAATAGGAGGTCATGTAAGTGGCGCAAGAAGAAATGAAACATGAAGAAGCTGAGGTTAAAAAAGAACCTCAAGCTGAAGAAAAAAAGAAAGAAAAAAAGATAACTAAAGAAGATAAATTAAAAGCAGAAATTGCTCGTTTAGAACAAGAACTTAAAGCTGAAAAAGATAAAAATTTAAGAGAAATTGCGGAAATGCAAACAACAAAAAGAAGATTAAAGGAAGCTGAAATTGAAAACCGTAAATACGCAGCTATGGGGGTTGTTGAAGAACTTATTGGCCCTATAGATATGTTACAAATGGTTGTAAATAGCGAAGCTCCAAGTGAAGAAATTAAAAATTATCAAATTGGCTTTAAAATGATTGCTGATCAATTGATGGGCATTTTAAATAAAGAAGGTTTAAAACCAATTGAGGCTAATGTTGGTGATGAGTTTAATCCTAAGCTTATGCAAGCTTTAACTAGTGAAGAAGCTGATGTAAAAGTTAGTACAATAACTAAAGTTATGCAAAAAGGTTATACTTATAAGGAAAGAGTTTTAAAGCCAGTGTTAGTCAATGTGGCAGTTCCAAAAAAGCAAGAAGAAAAATTAATTGAAGAAGAAAATAAAGAAGAAAAAGGAGAATAAAATTATGGCAAGTAATAAAATTATTGGTATCGATTTAGGTACAACAAATTCATGTGTTTCAGTTATGGAAGCTGGGGAAGCTAAAGTTATCCCTAATGCTGAAGGTGTTAGAACTACTCCATCTGTAGTAGCTTTTAAAGGCGACGAAATTTTAGTTGGTGAAGTAGCTAAAAGACAAGCTATAACTAATCCTAATACTGTAAGTTCAATTAAGCGTCATATGGGTGATGCAAATTATCGTGTTGATATTAATGGTAAAAAATATACACCACAAGAAATTTCAGCAATGATTTTACAAAATTTAAAGAAAACAGCTGAATCTTATTTAGGTGAAAGTGTAGATAAAGCGGTAATTACTGTTCCAGCTTATTTTAATGATTCGCAACGTCAAGCTACTAAAGATGCTGGCAAAATTGCTGGTTTAGAAGTAATGCGTATTATAAATGAACCTACAGCTGCAGCTTTAGCATATGGTATTGACAAAATGGATAAAGAACAAACTGTACTTGTATTTGACCTTGGTGGTGGTACATTTGATGTTTCAATTTTAAGCTTAGCTGATGGTACATTTGAAGTATTAGCTACTGCTGGTGATAATGTACTTGGTGGTGATGATTTTGATAAGTGCATTATGGACTGGTTATGCCAAGAATTTAAGAAAGAAAATGGCGTTGATTTAAGTCAAGATAAGATGGCGTTACAACGTTTAAAAGACGCAGCTGAAAAAGCTAAAAAAGACTTATCTGGTGTAACAACTGTAGAAATTAGTTTACCATTTATTTCTATGGGTGCTGCAGGTCCTCTACACTTAAATAAAACATTAACTAGAGCTAAATTTAATGAATTAACAGCTCATTTAGTAGATCGTTGTGTTGGTCCGGTTAGACGTGCATTATCTGATTCTAAATTAACTGCTAAAGATATTGATCAAGTTTTATTAGTTGGTGGTTCAACTCGTATTCCTGCTGTTCAAGATTTAGTAAAACGTGAATTAGGTAAAGAGCCAAATAAATCAGTTAACCCTGATGAAGTAGTAGCAATGGGTGCTGCAATTCAAGGTGGTGTTTTAACTGGTGATGTAAAAGATGTATTATTATTAGATGTTACTCCACTATCACTTGGTATTGAAACTTTAGGTGGTGTATTCACTAAATTAATTGAACGCAATACAACTATTCCATGTTCAAAATCACAAATATTCTCTACTGCGGCTGATAATCAACCTGCTGTTGATATCCATGTATTACAAGGTGAAAGACCTATGGCTGC
>CASEZJ010000053.1 GCA_949292525.1 uncultured bacterium
TTACTATTAATAACTTGGGGTTCACTACGTTTGGCGGTAAATACCCACGGTAGGACTTTCACCTACTAGATTAATGCCATGCCCGGCACACAAAATAAAGAGATATATTATCACCTATTTAATAATATATCTCTCATTAATTATTAATATTAATTAGAAGCCAAAGAATTCTTTTGCGTTATTATAACAAATATCTTCAACGATTTGACCTAATGTATCCAGTTCTTCAACTGGGTATTGCCCTGATTCAACTAAGTTACCAAACATTTCGCAAAGTAAACGACGATAATATTCATGACGTGGATAGGCTAAGAAAGAACGAGAATCAGTTAACATACCTACAGATTGGCTTATTACTGCAACTTGCATTTGCGTTTCTAGATTTTGACGCATACCATCTAATTGATCTAAGAACCACCATGCTGTACCAACTTGTACTCTTGATTTTACTCCTTCTTTTTGGAAACAACCAGCTAGAACGGTTAAAGCATAATTATCACGTGGATTTAGACAATATAAAATTGTTTTAGGTAATTCATCAGTTGCATCTTGTTCACGAAGTAAGGCAGATAGTTTTTCCATATATACTTCATCTTCAATAGCATCAAAACCAGTATCAGGGCCAATAGCTTTTAACATTTTTTCTGAGTTATTACGTAAAGCTCCAATATGATATTGTTGTACCCAACCATGTTTATGATATTCTTTACCTAAGAATACTAAAACATAGCCTTTATATACATCTAAATCATGATTTGTTAGTGGTTCTTGTTTCATAGCTTTAACAAATACTTCATTGGCTTCTTTTTCAGTTGCTTTAACAAAATGAACAACGTCTAAGGCATGATCTGATAAACGTGAACCATTTTCATGGAAGAAATCGATACGTTCAGCTAAAGCTTTTAATAAATCACTAATAGAATTAAATTTATAACCAACTACTTTTTCTAATTGATGTACCCAATCAACATACCAACTAGCTTCACAGTTAATAGCCTTATCAGGACGGAAGGCTGGACGAACAACAGTTTTTAATGATTTATCTTCAGCCATTAGTTTATGATAATGTAAATCATCAACTGGATCATCAGTTGTACAAACTGTTTTAACATTAAATTTATACATCATTTCTCTAGCTGTTAAAGTTTCTAGTTTTTTATTTGCTTCATTCCAAATTTTATCAGCATTTTTTGGATTAATTGTATCATAGATATCAAAATATCTTTGCATTTCTAAATGAGACCAATGATATAATGGGTTACCAACAAAATATGGCATAGATTCAACAAATTGGTCGAATTTTTCTCTATCGTCCCATGGGCCAGAAATGCTATCTTCATTATAGCCTCTAGCACGTAAAGCTCTCCATTTATAATGATCGCCATAACGATCACCAGCACCTAGCCAAACTTCTGTTAAATTTCTAAATTGTTTATTTTCATAGATTTCTTTTGGTTGTAAATGACAATGATAGTCAATAATAGGCATTTTTTCAGCATGTTCATGATATAATTTTTTTGCTGTTTCTGTTGTTAATAAGAAATCCTTATCCATAAATTTTTTCATAATTTTCCTCCTAAAGCATTACGCCGTCTTTAAATATAGAGATTTCTCTAAATTCATTTAATTCATTATTAGTTTTTTTCTTGCCGCTTGCAACATCAGCTATATAATCAACAAATAATGCTAATAATTCATCCATTGATTTTTCGCCAACTAAAGCACCAGCATTAAAATCAATCCATTCAGGTTTAGCATTGTAAAGCTCTGTATTACTAGAAACTTTAACTGTTGGGATAAAACCACCAAATGGTGTACCACGACCTGTTGTAAATAAGACCATTTGACAACCAGCAGCCCCTAGAGTTGTTGTTGCAACTAAGTCATTACCAGGTGTTGAAATTAAATTTAGGCCGTGAGTTGTAATTCTTTCACCCATTTTTAAAACATCACAAACAACACTATGACCAGATTTTTGTGTACAACCTAATGACTTATCTTCTAGTGTTGTGATACCACCTTTTTTATTACCTGGACTAGGGTTTTCATAAATAACTTGGTTGTGATTTTTAAAATAAGCTTTAAAATCATTAATTAAATTAACTGTTTTATTAAATGTTTCTTCATCTTTAGCTCTAGCCATTAAGATTTGTTCAGCACCAAACATTTCTGGTACTTCACCCAAAACAGTTGTACCACCATTAACCGCCATATAATCACTTAATGCACCAAGTAATGGGTTAGCTGTTATACCAGACATACCATCACTACCACCGCATTTTAATCCTATTCTTAAAACAGAAATTGGCTTTGTTACGCGTTTATCTGATTTCATTTGGTCATATAATTCTTTTAATAGTGCTACGCCATCTTCAATTTCAGATTTAGATTCTTGAAGAACCATAAAACGTGTTCTTTTTTCATCATATTTACCCAATGTTTCTTTAAACACAGAAACTTGATTATTTTCACAACCTAAGCCAAGTACTAAAACACCACCAGCATTAGGATGTTTAACCATATCTTGTAAAATAGTGCGTGTCATCGTATGGTCATCACCCATTTGTGAACAGCCAAATGGATGATTAAATGTATAAATGCCATCGATAGCTGAAGTGTCATAACGTTTCTTAAATTCAGCAATGATCTTATGAGCAATTCCAGATACACAACCTACAGTTTGAACGATCCATAATTCATTACGAATACCATATTCGCCACTACTTCTTTCATATACATCAACTGTGACATCTTTTTTTATGGTTGTAACAACATCGAAATGTGGATGATATTCATAATTAAATAAATCATTTAAATTAGTTTTAGTATTATTAACATGGACATGTTCACCCTTAGCTATATCTTTTGTAGCATGACCAATTGGATAACCATATTTAATGATATCTTCATTTGCCTTTATGTTTTTTATTGCTACTTTATGTGCTCTTTGTAAATCTTCTAATAGAATAACTCCAGCAATTTCTTCGCCTTTTTTGAAATCACGTAGCGCTACTGCTACATTATCTTTTTGATTAATTATAATGTAATCATGCATATTAACAACCCACTTTATTAACTAAAGCTTCACGCATTGGATGATTTACTATTTCATATAATGAGCTTGCTACAAAATCAGTAACGCCTTCTAATTCATTTAAATCCATTTCCCAATGTTCTTTTAAGCCTAATACTTGAGATACAAGTTTTCTAGCACCTTCAGGAGTGTTTTCATATTCAGACCATAATTTCTTAAATAAATCTAAGAATTCAGGATTATCTTGTAAAGCTATATCTTCTTCTCCTCTTTTACCACGATAAAATACCATTAAGGCAGCTAAACTAAATAATGCATGAGTAGGGAAGTGATGTAGGTCTCTTATATTTTCTACTACAGTAGGTAAAACTCTAGTTTTATATTTAGTTACACTATTTAAAGCTATACTCATTAATTCATGTCTAACAAACGGATTAGCATATCTTTCTAATACCGAATTAGAGAAAGATACCATTTGATCCTTTGGAATATTAATAGTAGGAACAACTTCATCAAAAATGAATTCTTTAACAAATTTACCAAGTTGAGGATCTTCAATAGTTTCTCTAACAGTATCAATACCAGCTAAATAAGAAACAGGTACTAAACAAGTATGAGAACCATTTAATATTTTAACTTTTCTTTCTTTATAAGGTTTAATATTATCAACAAATAAAACTTCAAGTCCAGCTTTAGGAGCAGGTAATTTAGCTTCTAGGCCCTTAGGTCCCTCGATAACCCATAAATGGAAAATTTCCCCTACAACCATATTGTTATCAACATAACCTAATTCTTCCCATAATTGTTTATCTTCATTTCTAGGATATCCTGGTACAATTCTATCTACTAAAGTATTGTAATATCTATTAGCATTACCTAACCAATTAATAAAATCTTTATCCATATTTAAATGATCAGCAAGTTTTAATAATACTTCTTTTAATGTATTACCATTATAATCAATTAATTCACATGGTATAATTTCTAATCCCCTATTTTTATCACCATGGAAATGATCATATCTTGCTTTTAAGAAAGCTAATAATTTACCTGGATAACTTTTTGGTGTTACAGATAAATCTGTATCGGTTGGATCATAAGCAATACCAGCTTCAGTAGTGTTTGAAATAACAAATTCTAAATCTTCGCTCCTAGCATAATCTAAATATTTGTCATATTCAGTAAATGGATTAATAAAATCTTCAAGGCAGTCAATAACTTTCAATTTTCTAACATCTTCGCCATTTTGTCTACCTTGTAAAATTAATGTATATAGCCCGTCTTGACTAGCTAAATCAGCTACTCTACCAAATGGCATAGGTTGAACGACGCATACCCCTCCGTCGAACACACCCTTTTCATTCATTGTTTGAACAATCCAATCAACGAATGCTCGTAAAAAATTACCTTCGCCAAATTGAAGGATTTTTACTTTTCTTTCTTTTTTGTCATAAATTTTTTTACTTAATTTTTCCATTTCTTTTCCTCCGAAAATCATCATTTCTGACATAATTTCTATAAGTCATTTTATCACTTTTACGCATTTCAGTCAATTATATTATGATTTAATTTTTAGCACCATTAAAACAAAAAAGGGCTTTCATTAAATGAAAGCAGTTTTACTATTTATGATAATTCT
>CASEZJ010000054.1 GCA_949292525.1 uncultured bacterium
CCTGTCTTTTGCCAATGTAAAATAAATTTTAATAAAATTAACAAGTTAAATATAAATATATTTAAATTCTGAAAAAAGTAATGTTTTTGTCTTGTGCGAGATTCACAAGGCAAAAACTTTTTTTATATCTTTTTCGTCCATTATGTGTTTGTCTAAACATAAATTATATTTTTTTTCGAAAAGCGGAAGTAAATTATGATACTCGGACAAAAAATATTTACCATTGATTTCTACGCAATCATATGATCTCATAAAATCTACAATTTGTGATATTGGTGTTTCACCATATTTTTCAATTCTTATTTTGTGAACTCGTTTTCTTTTATTAGCTTTTTCTATTTCTTTTTTCTGTTCCTCTGTTAATTCATCTTTCAAAATCTTCTTTTGTAATATTCTTAAAAGTAATAATGACATAAAGGAAATAAGAAGATGACATTCTATTCCTTCAATACTTTTAGCGAAAACAGGTCTTACTTTTAAAACACCTTTAACAATAGAAAAAGATTCTTCGATTTCCCATAAACCTCTATAAATTTTAATTATTTCATCTTCTGGAAGTGATGTTTCACTTGTGACTATCATATAAAATCCATCTAATTTTTCTTCCTCAGCTATAGTATCATAATCAATTACTAGGTCTTTTGTTATTATTTCACCCTTAGAATTATAATTAATTTCTTTGATATATTTAGCAGCATTTCCAACTGTTTTCTTTCTATAATCTGCAGGATTAGCTATTAAAGCATTAGCTTTAGCAATCAGTTTTTCCCTTTCAAATTTAGCTTTATCAGCATATTCTTTAGACCAAAATACGACTCTTTTTTGAGTTACATTTATAATAGCTTTTTGCCCATTTAATTTTGATGTTACATTTATAGGGTATTCACCAACTGTTGATTTAATTTTAAAAATAACAATATCATCAACAACATTTTCTTTATATCCCTTATTGTCTAAAATCCAATTATATGTTGTGGGATCAACATTTTTTACTTTTTGACTAAAAACATAACCATCTTTATTTTTTACTGCCAAGTAAATATTATCACCACAATTTAATCCTTTATCAGCAACAATGATAGTTCTGCCATTGATGTGTTCTTTTTCTTTTAAATTTTGAACATTTTTATGTAATTCAGGCTTCTCACTAGAATTACCCGGGAAAGTAGTATATGAAATAGGAATACCATTTTTATCAAGTAATAAGCCAAGCCCAATTATAGGATCATGTCTATTGTTTTTTTCGGGACCACGTTTTAGCATTTCGTTTTCCTTATCAATTTCAAAATAAATATTAGTACCATCAAAATAGGTGCGTTCAGTATCTATTTGTACAATTTTTTGAGTTTGAAATTTTATGTATTCTAATATTTTTTCCTTGTTTTGGCCAATATATTTAATTCCGTCATACATTTGATCTTTAGAAAAATTGAATTTTTCAAAGAACCTATCTTTATCTAAAAATGATCGAAGATTACTTTGAGGATTTATTATCTGAGAATAAACAAGGAAAGAAAATAAAGAATTAAGATCAAATTCGAATTTTTTATTAAGCGATAAAAAATTAAACTCATCTTTAAATTCAAATTTATCTAAAAGGCGTTTAATTGGGAAATACCCTAAATATTTTTTAGCAGTTTGACGAGGGATTTTTTCTTCCTTTTCGTTTTTATACATTAAACGAAGTTCTTCATCTTTTTCTTTGGCTACTTTAGAAAAATATTCAATTGGATCAGTGTAAGTTTTTTTAAGGTCCTCTAAAAGACCAAAGTTTTTTAAAACTTTTTGTTTAGTATTTTTAGTTTTAGAATCATATTTACCCTCATACATAACTAAAGAAATGCCTGTTGAATAGCATATTATTTAAAGAAACTTTTCTCAGTTTATTTAAAGACACATTATGAACATCATTAAACATATATCAATTTATTTGAAGATAAATATCATTTTATTTAACGAAAGTAGATTAGTAAAAAAAGAGCCATAATTGGCTCATGTGTTAAAATGGTAAATCATCATCCTTATAGTTAATATGTTTGTCTGTCATAAACTCTATATATAAACTAATATTATCTAGTAACATATTATATTTGTTTTGTAGTTCGTATAGAGATATGTATTTATATTTTTTATCATTACAATGTATACATTTAGCTACAGCTTTTATATTATCAAATGTAAATAGTTGAACATAATCACAATATGAATTATTTATAGCATATAATATTGGTTTAGCATTATTAGTAGCCTGATTAGGCAGATAATTTTTCAAATTTTTATATGTTATTTTCATCACATGCCTCCATAGCTAATTCTTCATTTATTAGATTAGCCTTTTTATTTTCTAGTAATAATAAGACTTTGTCCATTAAATTATTAATAACGCGGGGAATACCACCACTAGTATTAATTATTATGTTATATGCTTCTGATGTTAATATATCAGTGTTAGCACCTGCTTTTTGTAGTTTAATATCTATGTACGACTTAGCCTCATCTTTATCTAGAGGTTCAAAATTATAGTTCATAGATATTCTTTGTTTTAATGGCTCATTGGAAATTAAATTGAGTGTACTTCTTAAAACACTTTGGCCAGCTAAGATAAGAATGTATGGTTCTTTAGAGTCCATATCAAAATTAAATAAAATTTTTAAATCGTTCAAAATAGCGTGATTAAGATAATTGGCCTCATCTAGAATAATAACTGGCGTTATTCTTTTTTCAATATATAGTTGTTTAAATCTTTTTTGTAAAGCTACTAAATTTTGACGTTTAGAGAATTTAACTTCAAGTTCAAAAGCGTCACATAAAGCTCTATAAAATTCATGTACTGTAATAGTAGAGTGAGCTAAATAGACAACTTTATACATATTTGGATTAAGTGATTTGACCCAAAATCTTAAAGATGTTGTTTTACCAAGACCTGGTTGACCTGTAATTAATCCTATACCTTTGGTTTCTTCTAAATGATGCAATCTAAATAACAATTGTTTGTAAGATGACATTTCAACTAGAATATCTTTAGAATTATTTTTAATAAAAGGGTTCATAGTTAAACCATATTTTAATAAGTAATTCATTTCAATTCCTCCACGTTATATATAGGTTGTTTCCTTTTTATTTTACCATTAGCTGACTTATCAAGAAGTTTAATAGGTTCTAATTTGTCATCATTAACAACATAAACACTATTTAAATCATCAGAATATCTAATAGTTATTTTTTGCCTAGAATATTTATATGGAACTTCATATTCAATACCATTTATAACTATTACCGAATCGGTAGAAACAACCCTATCAATTTCAAGTAAAAAAGATTTATCTAGTTTATCTTTATCAACTTGAAGTATTTCTTCGCCAGAGTCAAAAAAACGGTTTAATGGCGACATATTTATGGACTTATGGTAAGAGGAATTATATTTTACAACATATTTAAATAGATCATTTCTAAATTGATCAATAGTCTTCAAACCTGCTAAATCATATTCAGCCATGAAGTGATCTTTCATAGTTCTAAACCATCTTTCAATTTTCCCTTTTTGCCAACCAGAATATGGGGCGCAGTGATGTAGATTAATACCAAGTCTAGCTCCTAATAAGTCTAATTGTTTATTATTATAAGTGCCACCATTATCTAAATTTAAAGTTTTAGGTTTACCATATTTTTTTATAGCTTCTTTTAATACTTTAGAGAAATTTATATAGTTGTCATTAAAAAAAACATTAATCCCAACTATTAATCTTGAAGCATCATCAATAATAGCTATTATGTACATTCTTTTTTTAATGCCACTATCGTTTATTTTAAAGGAATAAGTAGTATCACAGCACCAAATGTCATTTATGTGATCAGCTTCATATCTTTTTAATTCACTAGTGGTTATTACGCCTTCTTTTTTCTTTATTTTACTTACATATCTTGAAATGGTAGAGTAGCTCATATCACTAATAGTTATATAACCATTTTCAATTAATGACTGATAAATTGATTTAGCAGTTATCCTAGGATAAGTTTGAATATAATGATTAATGGCATTCATAATATCATCATCGGCTTTTCTAATCGTACCTGCATCATTCCTATTACGTGGTATTAATCCCTCAAAGCCTAGTTTTTTATAGTTATAGTACCAACGTTCAATTGTATCTGCTGAAATAGAGGCACTACTCCCATCAGTTTTTTGATACTTTAATTTAGATAGTTCCAAAATATGTTTATTTTGACTTAGATCACTCTTACCAGTAATAAGAGGAGCAATAACTCTATATCTAAATAAAGCTATTTCTTGTTTCTTTTCTTTTGTTAACATATATTTTAACCCCTTTCGACTGTATTGTAGCAAATCAAAAAGAGGATTTTTTTAAAACTATGTTGTTATATATCAATTTGCATAAATAACCTCATATTCTTTTCCTCGACACCAATATTTTCGCCGTCTGTTCTGCATAAAACACATTTTAAAAAGCATAAAACACATTTTAAAAATATCTGCACATTCCATCAAAAATGCAACATATTTTTTCCAAATACTACTTATTAAACAATTAATGCTTATAAGCCTTTGTTTCCATTTTTTATAAGTTTTAACAATGGAATATTCTGTTACTAGTACACCATTGCCTTCTTCATGATCATTAATTATTTGTTTAATTTCATAAATGGTTTTTCTTTTATAAGGAACTAAAAAATGAATTAATATGGCATGAGTTCTTCCACAATGTTTACATTTAAGTCTTTGAATTTTTATTGTAATAACGTCATAATTTTCAGGATGAAAAAATTTACGATTATATGTTGAGTGTTTAATCATATCTGAAGAAGAACAAAAAGGGCAAGTAAACTTACCCATATTATCATCAATATATTCTTCATATTCATTTATTAAATTATTATAATTAAATGTATCATCCATCTTGAAATTTAAACTCTTAAATGTTATCATAATA
>CASEZJ010000055.1 GCA_949292525.1 uncultured bacterium
TACTATTAATAACTTGGGGTTCACTACGTTTGGCGGTAAATACCCACGGTAGGACTTTCACCTACTAGATTAATGCCATGCCCGGCACACAAAATAAAAGCCTAGATCTTTAAAATCTAGACTTATTATTTTATAGGCAATCTTTAACTAATTCTAAGAATGAGTTAGGGTCTAAACTAGCTCCGCCAACTAAACCGCCATCTATATTAGGCATTGCTAATAATTCTTTAGCATTGCTTGGTTTCATTGAGCCACCATACAAAACTTTAGTTTCATCAGCTGTATAAGCGTTATATAATTCTTTAATAGCTATTCTAATGTTTTTGCATTCTTCTTCAGCATCTTTAGCAGAAGCTGTTTTACCAGTACCTATAGCCCATATTGGTTCGTAGGCAATAATAACATTAGTAACATCTTTAATTTCTACGCCATCTAAAGCTAGTTCTAATTGTTTTCTTATTACGCTTGAAGTAATACCTAATTCTCTTTGTTCTAAGGTTTCACCTACACAAAGAATAGGTTTTAAATTATGATTTAGAGCCGCTTTTACTTTACGATTAACCATGTCATCAGTTTCGCCAAACAAACTACGACGTTCACTATGACCAACTATTACATATTCAACACCTGTAGTTTGTAACATTACAGGACTTACTTCACCTGTAAAAGCACCAAAATCTTCAAAATACATATTTTGAGCGCCAATTCGTAAATTGTCTCCTTGTCTTTTTACAAGGTCACGCAACAAAATACTAGGAGCACATATAACTGTCTCCACTTTATCGCTACTAGGAAGACTTTCATTGATAGCATATATAAATGCTAAAGCATCATCGCGAGTTTTATTCATCTTCCAGTTTGCGACCATCATTGGTTTTCTCATTTTTTAATACACCTTTTCTATTTAGATAATATAGTAGCAATATCATCGATTGCTTGACTAGCTTGATCACCTGAAGCTTCAATAACTACGTTTTCTCCTGCAGGGATAGCTAATGACATAAGACCAAGAATTGATTTAACATCAATAGTCTTGTCGTTATAAATTAAATTAATGTCTACGTTGTATTTAGATGCAGCTTGCACAACTTTAGCTGCTAAAGCAGCATGTAAACCAACTGTACTTTTAACAACAACAGATTTTGTCATAATTTACTCCTTATTACTTTTCAGAAAGGCAAGTGATACCGGGTAAAGCCTTACCTTCTAAATATTCTAATGAAGCACCACCACCAGTTGAAACATGGCTAAATTTTTCTGCATAACCTAATTTTTCAACTGCAGCAACGCTATCGCCACCACCAACTATAGTTGTAGCACCATCAAGATGAGCTATAGCTTCACAAACGCCTAGAGTACCAGCTTCGAAATTCTTCATTTCAAATACACCCATAGGTCCATTCCATACTACAGTTTTAGCACTCTTTAATTCATTAGTGAATAATTCAAGTGTTTTAGGACCGATATCTAAGCCCATATCATCACTAGCCATAGCATTTACATCTTTAACTTCGCCCTTAACATCAGCAAATTCTTTAGCACAAACTGTATCAACAGGTAAAACAATTTTGCCATCTGCTTCTTTTAATAATTCTTTAGCTAAGTCTAATTTATCATCTTCACATAATGATTTACCAATATTATGTCCTAAAGCTTTTAAGAATGTGAACATCATACCGCCACCAATTAAGATCTTATCAGCTTTTTTAACTAATTCAGAAATAACGCCAATTTTATCAGAAACTTTAGCTCCACCTAAAATTGCAACATATGGATGAACTGGGTTATCAACAGCTCCACCGATAAATTTAATTTCTTTTTCTAATAAGAAACCAGCAGCACTTTCCTTAATGTGTGATGCAATACCAACATTTGAAGCATGTGCTCTATGAGCAGTACCAAATGCGTCATTAACAAATACATCACCAAGACTAGCCCAATATGCTCCAAGTTCTGGATCATTAGAAGATTCTTTTTTACCTTCTAAATCTTCATAACGTGTATTTTGGAACATTACTACATCGCCTTCATGCATTTTAGCGATTGCATCTTCTAATTCTTTGCCTCTAGTTGCGTTTACAAACACAACTTTATGACCTAATAATTCTTCAAAATGATGAGCAACTGGTGTCATATCACCTTTAGCTAAATCTTCAGCTTTTTTAATACGTCCTAAATGAGAGAATACGATAGCTTTACCACCATTATCTAATACATATTTAACAGTTGGTAATGCAGCTCTAATACGTGTATCATCAGTGATTACACCATCTTTCATAGGTACATTAAAATCAACTCTTATTAATACTTTTTTTCCTTTTAAATTTAAATCAGAAACAACTTTTTTAGCCATATTATAATTACCTCCATTATAGCTAACTTCTAACATTAATTATAACAATTTTTTTTATTGTTTTAAAGCATAAAAACATGTAAACGTTTAAAAAAGGCCTAAAAGCCTTTTTTAAATTATTTTATTACCATTTCAGTTTCTGCATCAAAGAAATGACATTTATTCATATCAAATGCTAACTTAACTTTACCACCAATTGATAAATCATCTCTAGCATCAACTGAAGCTGTAACAGGATCACCATCCATAGTAGTATAAATGTTAGTATCTGCACCTAATAATTCAGAAACATCAACAGTTAATTCTAATGTTGCGTTTGGATATGTTTCAAAAATAATTTCTTCATCGTGAATATCTTCAGGACGAATACCTAAAACAATTTCTTTGTCAACATAACCTTTTGATCTTAATAAATCAGCTTTACCTTTAGGTACTTCTATTTTATAAGTACCAGCACTAGTAGTAAATACTCCATTGCCATCAATATGACCATGAATAAAGTTCATTGGAGGCGTACCAATGAAACCACCAACAAACACATTAACAGGGTTTGTATAAATTTCTTCTGGTGTACCAACTTGTTGAATACGTCCATCGCACATTACAACGATACGACTAGCCATTGTCATAGCTTCAGTTTGATCATGAGTAACATAAATTGTTGTTGAACCGATACGACGGTGTAGTTTAGTGATTTCAGTACGCATTGTAACACGTAGTTTAGCATCTAGGTTAGATAATGGTTCATCCATTAAGAAAACTTTAGCATCACGAACAATAGCTCTACCTAAGGCAACTCTTTGTCTTTGACCACCTGATAAAGCTTTAGGTTTTCTCTTTAAATATGGTGTTAAACCTAAGATTTCAGCCGCATTATCAACTCTTCTTTTAATTTCATCACGAGGAACACGGCGTAAAACTAAACCGAAAGCCATATTATCATATACAGTCATATGTGGATATAAAGCATATGATTGGAATACCATGGCAATACCACGATCTTTAGGTGAAACATCATTCATTAATTCACCATCAATGTATAATTCACCTGATGAAATATCTTCTAGACCGGCAATCATACGTAATGTTGTTGATTTACCACAACCAGAAGGTCCAACGAAAACGATGAATTCTTTATCAGCTATTTCTAGATTAAAATCAAAAACAGCTTGAACCCCATTAGGGTAGATTTTATTAATATTTCTTAAACTTAATGTAGACATAATATCCTCCTTAATATCTTGTCTATATTATAGACCATCTAGTTTAGATAAAATATGGACAAAATGCACAAAAATTAATTTAGGTATGTGTATAATATAGCACAATCTTTAAAATCTTTAAGATTAAATCCTGTATGTTCATAAAAATTATTTATTTTATATAACATAGTATTACGATGAAGATAAATATCATTAGCTGTTAAAGAAACATTTAAATTATTATTAAAATAAGAATTTAATAGTTCTTTAAAATTATGGTCATTATAATAATTAGCCAGAACAATTTTTAGTCCTTCATTTTTGTTTTCAATTACTTTGATTAAATCTGGGGCTAAATTAAGAGTGTTATCTAATTTGTCTAAATATTTATAAACTAATCTTTCTTCTCCATCGAGATCCCCTTTACTACCACTTATATATATTTTGTTTTGTAATAATAAATCTATATATAAAGCTTTCAATGTTAATATTACGTCTTCTAGTGTTATATTACTTATATAAATAATTGTAACATCAAAGCCAAACTTAATACTTTCAACCTTAAAAAAATTAGCTATTTGGTTTATTAAATTATTATTTGTTGAATTAATCATAATAAATTTTTGCATAAATACTACCTTCTTATTGTAATTATAACAAAAAATAATACATTACTGAAATAATTTTATTTAAATTTTCCTATCATTATGCTATAATTAATTCAATGATAACGTTTTCAAAGAAAGAGGG
>CASEZJ010000056.1 GCA_949292525.1 uncultured bacterium
TTATTCTGTTTCCAAATGTTATTTGAAAATTCTTTTGTAAATATTTATCTAATTCTATTAATCTTCTTAAATTTCTATCACTTAAATTATAATCTCTTAATGCTAAACTAAATAATTTAGTTAAATATGGAAAACTTATCTTTATATCTTCTTCATAACTAGCCTTAAATGTATCAGCTTTCTTATCTAAATTTAAGATCATAGCTCTATCATATACTTTATCACTTATCGCAAATGTTGAATCATCATTATTTGCGGTTCCGATAAACCACATGTTTTCTGGTAATTTTAACTTCCCATCTCTTAATAATTTTGGATCATTTGGCCATGTATCTGACACTACATCTAAATATCTACTTTCTGGATTTGGTAATTCTAATAATGATAAAAATTCGGCAAAATAATATTCTATTCTTGCAATATTCATTTCATCTAATACTGTTATATAGATTTCATTATTTAAATTAGCTTCATACATTTTATATAATAATGTGGTTTCATTAAATCTTTTCGTAAATTCATTAAAATAACCAATTAAATCTGATCTTTCTTTCCACATCGGTTGAATTGGAACTACTACTGTTTTATTACCTAAAAATTCCCCAAATGCATAGGCTAAACTCGTTTTACCTGTTCCTGACATACCTTGCAAAATTAATAATTTTGTTACACTTAGACCTGCTATAAACCGTCTTATATCTATGATATCATAATATAAATGTAATTTTGCCGCACTAAAGGCTCTAAAGGCTTCACATATTTCTTTAAGACTTAGATTATCGTTATAACTTGGGGCTTTATAATTTAACATTTCAAGATCAATTTTATTTAACATGAAAAATCTTTGGCCACTACGGTTATTTTTTTCTTCTTCTTTTTTTTCTGTCTTATTTTCTTCTATTTTATTAGTATTAGCTGATTTATTTAAATATATATCAGCATCAAATAAATAATTAATATAACTGTAGCGATTAGGATCATGGTATTTTTTTATACTTAATAAAAACATAATTAAACATAATGGGAGTAAGATGAATAAAACTTTGAATAAAATAGCAATTTTACTATCATCAAAAAATATTGAACTAATATTATTATAATTAGTATATTCAAAATAAGCATAGACAAAAGCCAATATTAAAAAGCTTAATATTAATATATATGCAATTAAAATTTTCTTGCCCATACCTAATCACCATCCTATTGTTTCTTTTTTGTCCAAAGTATTTTCTTTCTAATAGCCTTTTTGGTTTTTTGCCAATTCTTTTCAAAGAATTTAGTGAAAGTTAAAAAATCTTGTTCTAATTCACCAAATTTTTCTTTAGAAGTATAATCTAAATCTAACTTATTATTTTCTGCCATTATAGCTTTATATTCAGCATTTCTTAAAGCTTGTAATTCTTTAAATTCTAATTCTTTTTCGGCAAATTCATTTTTTTCTAACGATAAACTTTCTTCTTTTTCTTTATATTCTTGATTAAGTTCATCAACTATTTTCTTTCTATACTCTTCTAGATTATCTTCATAATCATTTAAGGCGAACTCTTTTTCCTTGATTGTTGCCTCTAAATCATTAATTTGTAATTCATATTCCTTATTTAGATTTTGAATTTCTTTTTCTAATGTATTACGTGTGTCATACACTTTATTTTCCCACTCTATTTCTAAATCTTTTAGTCTATTTTCATATTCATTTACTTTTATTTTTAATGTTTCATTTAGAGTTTTTAAAGTTCGTTCTAAATTGTTTTTTTCATTTTCAATTTCTAAATAGCCTTTATTTAATAACAGTAATTTATCTTCTAATATTTTTTTATCTGTTAGTTGTTCAGTTAAAAACATATTATTTTTTTCTAATAATAATATATATTTATAGATATCCCCATCATTTGCTTCAGCAATTTTTTGTTTTAATCTTTTAATTTGTTTTGCTTCTTCTAATAGTGCTTCTTCTTGTCTTCTTTTTTCTTCATTTTGATAATTTTCTTCTAATAAATTTAATAAGTTATTACCATATAAATAACTTAAGAAAGAACTTATTACCGGGATATTACTTAATACATTTCCCATCTCATCAGCAAATGGTGTTAAATTATGAATTATTTTTTCACTATTAAAACCATCTTCATTATAGTTAGCTATAAATTCATATAATTCAACAGTTTTTTTAAAATTATTATCATTCTTTAAAGCATTAGTCTTAACAATTGGTGGTTTTAGAGGAGTTATTTTACTAACTTCTACAATTAATGGTCTGTTTAATAAAGAATTTACAATTTGTTCACAATCATTTATCCTTTTTAACAAATTTTTGTTTGTTGTATCTAATAAATTATAGGGATTATTTTTTCTACTATCTTTAATATTTAATTTGATTTCTACATTATAATTATCATTTTGTAGCTTTTTTTCAATTGCGAAATCAGCTTCATATAAACCCAACAGTTTCCTAATTTTATTTAATCTTAAGGCTATAAAATCGCGTAAATAACATAATAACATATAAAGGAATCTATTTTCATAAACGCCATAATCACTATCTTTTTCAACCATTAAGATTTGTTCAGGAATGATGTCTTCACCATCTTTTGGTATTTTAGTTATTAAATCACTATGTTTTGCTAAATGTTGTACTGATTCTCTTCCTACTCTTTTAACTTTTTCAATATCGACAACTTCACTATTAGTTCTAATAAATTGTCTTTCTTCAGCTATTGCTTTTTCGATAAATGGTAGACCTTTTTCAATTTCAATAATCCATTGTTCGTCGATATGGCAAATATATTTTACAACCTTAAAAAAATCATTTGTATAATCTTTTTTATAATTGTTTATATCTCTATTTATATCTTTATTAGGTTTTATTTCTTCATAATATTTTTTAAAGGCGCGGTATAATACATCTAATTTATCCATATGACACCTACACATTTTGTTCAATATATTGAATTTGTAACAAGCATTGACTCATCACATTTTCTCCAAATAAATCATTGATATATTCTTTAAGTCCACTTGCCATTTGTCTTACATAAACTGGGTTTTTATTTTCTAGTTTCCTTAATACTTTTCTTGCTAAAATATCATCTAAACCTTCTAATTCTGTTCCGCCACATGCTAATAAGACTGGTATATACATCCTTATTTGTTTCATTATTCTGTTTCCAAATGTTATTTGAAAATTCTTTTGTAAATATTTATCTAATTCTATTAATCTTCTTAAATTTCTATCACTTAAA
>CASEZJ010000057.1 GCA_949292525.1 uncultured bacterium
AAAAACGGAATAGAAGTTGTTAAAGATTTCAACTTAAAAATTGAAGATAAAGAATTTATTGTTTTCGTTGGACCTTCTGGTTGCGGTAAATCAACAACATTACGCATGATTGCTGGTCTTGAAGATATAACAGGTGGTACTATTAGTTTTGATGGAAAAGTCATTAATGATTTATTACCTGGTGATAGAAACATAGCTATGGTTTTCCAATCTTATGCTTTATATCCAAATATGACTGTTTATAAGAATATGGAATTCCCGTTAAAGATTAAAAAACCAAGTTCTAAAGTAGATGGTAAATTTTCATTCAAGAAATGGTTAGAAAATCATTCAGCAAAAGAAGTCAAAGCACGTAAACTAGAAAGACGCGAAAAAATAATGCAAGTTTCTAATATGTTAGGACTTAATGAATATTTAAAACGTAAGCCTAAAAATCTTTCAGGTGGGCAAAGACAAAGAGTTGCTGTAGGTAGAGAAATAGTTAGAGATTGTAATTTATTCTTATTTGATGAACCTTTATCTAACCTAGATGCTAAACTAAGAGTTCAAATGAGAACAGAATTAACAGCTCTTCATAAACAATTACAAAAAACATTTATCTATGTAACACACGATCAAGTAGAAGCTATGACAATGGCTACTAGAATTGTAATTATGTACAATGGTATCGTTCAACAAGTTGGTACACCAAAAGAAGTTTACGATCACCCTGAAAATATGTTTGTTGCAGGATTTATCGGGACTCCAGCTATGAACTTTATTAAAGGTGTAGTTACAGCAGATGGCTATTTTACAGCTAGTGATGTAAAGAAAATTGAAGAATTAGAACAATGTGAAGATCCGGTAGAAGAACCATTAGAACTTTTAGAGATGAAAGTTAGAATTCCAGAAAATAAATTCAAAGTTCTAAAAGAAAAACAATACATTGGTAAAGAAGTTGTTTTAGGTATAAGACCAGAAAACATTTTAGAAGAAGAACGTTTACCTGAAACCGGATTAGATATTCCTGTATTAAATGCAGAATTATTAGGCTTTGAATATAATTTAATTATGAATGTTTGTGGTTCACAAATAATTTCTAGAATTGTTGCTAATAAAATTATTAGATCAGGCGATAAAGTAAAATTATATTTAGATTTAAATAAAGCCCATTTCTTTGATGTAGATACAACTAATGTAATAAAGTAGGTTTCTTTATATGAATAAAGATAGAAAAGCAGGTATTTTATTACATATTACATCATTACCTGGTAAGTATGGTATTGGCTCATTAGGTCAAGAAGCTATAGATTTTATCGACTTTATGGCTAAAGCAAAATTAAAATTATGGCAAATATTACCACTTACACCAACTGGTTATGGTGATTCACCATATTCATCTTTTGCTAGTAATGGCTTAAATTATTATATGATTGATTTAGAAGAACTAGTAAAAGAAAAATTGCTAGATAAAAAAACTCTAGAAAATTTAGATTTTGGTGACAACGAACGGGTTAATTATGAATTAATTTATAAGAATAAAACCTATTGTTTAAAAGAAGCTTTCACTAAATTTAATATAAATAGCTTGGATTTTCAAAATTACATTATTGGTAATTATGCAAATGATTATGCATTATTTATGACTTTAAAAACTAAATTTAATGGTAAAGCTTGGAATACTTGGCCAGATGAATATCGCAATTATACAAAAGAATTAGAAGAAAAAATCAAAAAAGAAAATGAAGTTGAATATTTATTCTGGGTATTTACACAATATATATTTACTAAACAATGGAATAAAATACATAATTACGCTCACGAAAAAGGCGTAGAAATTATAGGTGATATACCGCTATATTTAGCATATGATTCAGTTGATGTTTGGAAATATTATAAAATATTTGAACTAGATGAAAATAAAGAAATGATCAACGTAGCTGGTTGCCCACCAGATGCCTTTAGTGAAGATGGTCAACTATGGGGTAACCCGGTTTATCGTTGGGATGTATTAAAAAAAGAAAACTATTCTTGGTGGTTAAATCGAATTAACAACACACTTAAATATGTAGATATATTAAGAATTGATCATTTTAGAGGTTTTGATAGATTCTATGCTGTTAAAAATGGTAGTCCTAATGCGCGTGAAGGTAAATGGGTAGACGGACCTAAGTTTGATTTATTTAAAGATATTTTAGATTATAAAATAATTGCTGAAGATTTAGGTGTCATTGATGATGGCGTAATTAAATTGATGGAAGAAGTCAAATATCCAGGTATGAAAATACTTGAATTTGCGTTTGACGGAAATGAAGATAACGAACATAAACCATCTAATTTTACTGAAAATTGTGTTGCCTATACAGGTACTCATGACAATATGCCAATTACCCAATATATTTTAGATCTAAGGCCAAAAGAAATATTAGATTTTGTTGCGGATATGGCTAAAGAAGCCTCATTATTAGGTTTTTCTGTAAACACTAATAGTACAGAAGATATGGTTTGGTCAATTATAGAAATGGCATACCGTTCAAAAGCTTTCATGGCTATCATCCCGATGCAAGATTACTTGTGTCAAAAGGGTGATAGTAGGATGAATCTACCTTCAAATGTTTCAGGCTTTAATTGGTCTTATCGGGTTAAAAAAGAATTAATTACTGATGAATTAGCAGCTAGAATTAAAAAACTAGTGGAAATTTCAAATAGATAAGCAAAAGGGACTCTTAAAAAGTCCCTTTTGTCAATTTAAAAGGTTCTTTAAAATCTTAGTATTATTTTAACTTTAAAGCTATAAACTAAAAGTATTAAAACTTTAAAGTACAAAGTATTAAAGCATTAAAATAAGAG
>CASEZJ010000058.1 GCA_949292525.1 uncultured bacterium
AAAGTATGGTATCAAAAGATACCATCAAGTATCTACTGATGAAGTCTATGGTGACCTACCTCTAGATAGACCAGATCTATTATTTACAGAATCTACACCAATTCATACATCTAGCCCATATAGTGCCTCTAAAGCTTCAGCTGATTTATTAGTATTAGCTTATCATAGAACATTTAAATTACCTATAACTATATCTAGATGTTCTAACAATTATGGACCATATCATTTCCCAGAAAAGCTAATACCATTAATGATTAAAAAAGCTTTAGCTAATGAGTCATTACCAGTTTATGGTAACGGTTCTAATGTAAGAGACTGGTTACATGTATATGATCACTGTACAGCTATAGACTTAATAGTAAGAAATGGTAAAGATGGTGAAGTATATAATGTAGGTGGTCATAATGAAAAAAGTAATTTAGAAGTAGTTAAAACTATACTTAAAGCTTTAAATAAACCTGAATCATTAATTCATTACGTAAAAGATAGACCTGGACATGATCTAAGGTATGCAATGGATCCAACTAAGTTAATGACTGAACTTGGATGGACTCCTAAATACACTTTTGAAACAGGTATTAAAGAAACAATTAAATGGAACTTAGAACATCAAGATTGGATTAATCATATTATATCTGGTGAATATTTAAGATTTATGGAGAAAAATTATAATAATAATAAATAAAACCTAATTAGACGTTAAAAAATAACTATTACTTTTTATGTGGCCTACTTTCACCGAGATTGACAATTATTAGCACCTTTAAATGCTAGAATATTAGTTTTATTTTTATACAAATTCATTTGTAACAAACTGATTTGTATAAATGTTTGTTATATAATATGTATGTGGGGTGATTATCGTATTTATAGGTTGAAAAAAGAGTTAGAAGAATTGAAAAGAACTTATAATTTAGATGATTTTTATACGAGGGAGGAATATAAATGTTATTAAAAGATTTATTTAACGAATGTAATAAGAAAGAATTAATTGAACTAATTAAACTGATTTTACCTATTCCTGGATTAAATAAGTATAAGAAAGAAGAATTAGTAAGTTTTATTTCAAAAATATTTTTAAATGAAAAAAATATAGGCTTTTTTCTAGAAGTGTTTACACCTAATACTTTAAAATTTTTAAATGACGCTATCGATAAAAAAATTAAAATTAACAACACTAATATTTGTTATTATAATACTTTAGCAGAAAAATGTTTTGCTTGTGCTCATAATGGCATAGTTTTTATACCAACTGATTTTGCTAAAACATTTAAAAATGTTTATAATAACAAATTCAAAGAAAGGCATAAAATCGTTAATTATATTGAGGTTAGTAAACTATTTTGTGACAATTTTTATGGTATTTATACTAGAGAAGAATATCTAAATGTCGTTAATTTATATCCTTTAGCTAAAAACTCACCAATATCTAAAGACATAATTGTGGATTTATTTGCTGGGGAAGATGATGATTTTAATCATAGTGATATTCCAACTGATGTGTTAAAAAAACATCAAGCAAACAAACCAATATTTGTACCTACTTATGATATGGTAATTGAATATGCTGAAAAAAAGTATATTAGCACTAATGAATTAAAGATTTTTGATAAATATTTAGAAAACCTAGGTTTTGATTTTGTAGAAATTGAAGAAATTAATAAATATCTACAAATAAATGGTACTGATAATATGGGTGAGGTAACCAAAGAACTAATGAAAGGAATAGACTTTCATGATATAGATGAAGCAAATGAATTTCTAAATCATTTAATGCATGCTGTAAATAGTCTACATGTACTTCTTAATAGAGGTAATGCCCCTAAAGATTTATCAATGTTTGAACTTCCTATTAATGCCCCTATATCTTAATAAAAATATAGCATTACAAATAGCGCAGTCATACAGGAATTTAGAGCTATCAATATTTTAAATTGAGCCAGTTAGTTTAGTAACTTCTAACTGGCTTTACTTATTATTCTATTTTTAAAAACATTATAGTTGGTTTAGTTTTAAAGATATTGAAGTTGAATTGAAGTAAACTATATATACACCATAATTTATGAGGAGAAGTATAATATATTATTAAATGAAATAGATGAAAATTTTATTACTGAAGATACTAATTATGAATGTAAGGGCAGGCTTAATGAAGAAAAACCTTTAAGTTGGCTTAAAACAGTATGTGCTTTCGCTAATGGTAAAGGTGGTATATTATATGTTGGTGTTGAAAATAAGACTTTTAAATTAATTGGTTTTACAAGTGATGAACTTGATAAAGAAAAACTAAACTTTTATCACGAAATAACTAGCCATTTTGCGGTTAAATTAAATATTAATAGTTATACCTTATAAAATAAAAGAACAAACACGCTATGTTTTATAATATATTATTGTTGTTTTATTGTTAACTTATTAAACGAATATTG
>CASEZJ010000059.1 GCA_949292525.1 uncultured bacterium
AGATGAGGTTAGTATTACAAAACATCCAGTTTTATCAAATAGTATAAAGGCACAAATAAAAGTGAAAAAACCTAAAATCAATATTATTTATGAAGATGAAGATTTTATAGCTATAGATAAACTAGCTGGATTACTTGCTGTAGCTAGTGATAAAGAACTAGTTGATACAGCTTATAATCAAGTATTTGAATATTTAAAAGCTAAGAATAAAAGGCCATATGTAATACATAGAATAGATAAAGAAACATCAGGTGTTTTAGTTTTTACTACCAATCCTAAACTACAATCTAGACTTAGATTAGATTGGAATAAGTATGTAAAGTATCGGGGTTATGTAGCAATTTGTGAAGGGCATTTAGAAAAAAAAGAAGGAACTTTAAAAAATTATCTAGCAAATAATGAATATAATTTAGTTTATGTATCTAATAATAAACAAGATCAACTAGCTATTACTAATTATAGAGTTATTAAAGAAAATAAAACTATGTCATTATTAGATATTAATATTGATACAGGCAGGAAAAATCAAATTAGGGTTCAGTTAGCCCATTTAGGCCATTCTATTATTGGTGATGAAAAATATGGTCATAAAGAAACTTTTAAGAGGCTAGGGTTACATGCTAGTAAACTAGTATTTGTTAACCCCTATAATCATAAAGAAATTAGTATTGTTGCAAATATTCCTAGTTCATTTTATGCTTTGTTTAAATGAGGGGCTGTGAAAAAAGTAGCTTAGAATAAACCCATAAATGTCTAAAAGCTGATTTTCACAGCTTTTTTCTTTTTTTTAGTTAAAAAATAAGGAATATCAACAAAAAAATGCGATATTCCCCCTTACCCCACAACATATAAAAACACATGACTATGTTTTATGTTGTACTAATTACGATATAAAGTCATCAGTATCATTATTATCATCATCACTTCTATACTTTTTATTATAATATTTATATAAATTATGCCCTATTGAAATTAAATACATCTCTAATTTAACTGATTCCATGCCTCGTCTAACTATTCTTTTATATTTTCTATCTTGTTTTAATATTCCAAAAGTTCCTTCTGCTTGAATTGATCTATTCATTCTTAATAAGGCTCCTTTTATTGATTCAAGATTATTTATTACTTCCTCATGATAATGAGTGAGTTCTCTATTCAAACTTATTTTTTTATTTAATCCTTTACCATTGTAACATTTTTCTCTAAAAGGACAATTACTACAATCTTCACATTCATATATCTCCTCAGTTCTACCATATTCATTATCTTCTTTAACTTTACGATATATAAATTTAAATTCTTTATTATTTGGACAATATAGTTTGTTATCTATTAATTTAAAATTAATTGGTCTAAATGGATTATTATGATATTTAGCATCTTTTGTTTCTTTGTCAAACATTGTAAATTTCATATATTTTTCAATCCCATTACGTTGACAAAATGCATAATTGTCAAATGAACCATACCCTGCATCAGCTACTGGATATTTAGGAAAGTATCCATACCTACTTTTAAATTCTAGCATTAATGGAATAAATGTATCTACATCAGCTGCATATTGATAAACTTGAGGTAATACTATGTATTCATCTGCTACAACACATTGTAAATTGTATGCAGGTAATAATTGGTCATTACCCATATAATCTCTCTTAACACGCATAAAGGTAGCTGAAGTATCAGTTTTTGAATAGCTATTTCTTTTATCACCAGCTATAGCTATTTTAACACTATATTCTTTGAGTTTTTCTAAGTATTGAGCCATTTTTTGATAATATCTTTGGCCTTTAGTTTTCCTTTTCCCCTTGCCTTTAACAAATGTATTTGTGTCTATCTTATAAAGGCTAATTAAAGCTTTTAAAATATCTTCAATTTGAGAAATACTATATTCTTTATTTGTTGTAAACTTAAGACTAATATTTTCAATATCTTCATTTATTAAATTTAATAATGATGTTATTTTATCAAATGTCCTATATCTAAACTTTAAGGCATGTTTTTTCCAAACCCAAGTATATTTATTAGCATTAGCTTCTAATTTTGTACCGTCTATATATACGTGTACTAAATCAACATTATCTTTTTGTATAAGTACTTTAGTAATATCATAAAATATATTTTCAATATTATCTTTCAAATAATCATTTATAAAATTCCCAAATGTTTTATATGTCGGTTGTTCATTATGCATTAACCACATATAACGTATATCTGTTTTACATTTCTTTTCAAGATTTCTTAAAGAAACATAACCACAATCCATAAATCCAAATAATAATAATACAGTTTTAAACATATCAACTAAATTATATCCTGCTCTTCCAAGATTAGAAGAATCAGATCTTTCTAAATATTTTGAAACGTCTACACCCCTTATTACTTCGTTGAAAGTGAAAACCATATCTGTTGGATCCAAAAAATTTGAAATAAACATTGGCATTCTTGCCTGTTCTAGTATATAATAATCTTGCATTTCCATAGCTGTATTATACAGCTAAAAAGTGGTTGAATCCAGAGTATAAAACTCTAAAATTCAACCACTTTATTTTTTAGGGCAATAAATTTATTTTTTCACAGCCCCTTTTT
>CASEZJ010000060.1 GCA_949292525.1 uncultured bacterium
TGATGTTAGTAATGTTTTTGGAGATTCTACTCATGTTAAAGCTAATGCTAATAAGAATAAAAATCACGATGAGATTGTAGAAAATACTGAAAATATATACTATGAAGACTTATTAAAAGATATAAATGAAGATCGTAAGGCACATGGTAAAAAAGAAATCACTAAAAAAGATTTTGATAATAAGGAAAAGCCTAATACTTCTAATACTCAATCATTAAATGATGAACAAATTAAAGCCTCAGATCAAGAAGACATAATTGATGAATATATAGATGAAAATGGTAATACTAAAGTTGTAACTTCTGATCCTGAAACAGGTGAAATTAAAGAAAAAGAAAGTGATAAAAATTATAAACACATTAAAGTTAGTAATGTAGATCCTGATTCAGGATACTATCATAAAGGTGAACATGAGAAAGTTTTTGCTTATACAGCTAGTGCTTTATGTGATAAAAATGGTTTTGTTGTTGAGACATATTTAGCACCAGGCAATTATCACGATTCAATTACATTTAAAGGATTATATGACAATTATGCAAAGAACTTTTTATATGACGAAACCGAATTAGTCTGTTTAGACAATGGTTATGTTGGCCCTTCTGTAGCTAAAACTGTTATCGATTCAGGGAAAGAGATTTTATTACCATATAAACGCCCAATGACTAAAGACGGCTTTTTCAAGAAAAATGAATATGTATATGATGAAAAATTTGATAAATATATTTGTCCCAATAATGAATGGCTTGATTATTCAACAACTAATAAATACACATAGTAAAAATTTTGTTAAAGTAGTAACTAGACATGTCTGGGCTGAATATGTTGAACAAGCAAATGATACTAGATATAAAATTGGTTACCAGGAAATATATAAACAACGCAAAGAAACGATAGAACGTTGTTTTGCTGATGGTAAAGAAAACTTTGGTTTGCGCTTTACTAGATACAGAGGCATGAAGCGAGTGCTACAAAGCATCTTGCTTATTTTTAGCTGCATGAATTTTAAAAAATTAGCTCTTTGGAAAGGAAATTATACACCTAAGAATGCATAATTAGGTAGAATTACAGCACTATTATTACTTTTCATCCTTAACAATAATGATTTCAATATTTTTTCAAACTTTTCTTTACACTTATTGTTTTAACAAACAAAAAAAGACATATTCTTTTAAAAATATGCCTTTTTGTCAACAGTCTGAAGCTTTAGGAATCTAAAGCTTTTTTTTGTTAAAACGTTTTAATAATTTCTATTTTCTAATTTATTTTATTTACTATTGCAACAAATATTAAGATAATGTAAAATAGTTGTAAAGATTGTAAAGAGAGAGGTAAATAAATGCTATTAGAAGTTGCAATTGGTGCAAGTAATTTATTTGAATGCATATTATTAGTTTTTGGTGGCTTAGGAGTTTTCCTTTATGGTATCAATCTAATGGGGGATGCTTTAAAAGATTTAGCTGGTTCTAAACTTAAGATGATTATTGAAAAATCAACATCTACACCTTTAAAGGGTATTTTAGTTGGTTGTGGTTTGACAGCTATTATTCAGTCTTCATCTGGTACTACAGCTTTAACTGTAGGTCTTGTAAGAGCAGGCTTAATGACTCTTGCTCAAGCTGTAGGAATTATTATGGGTGCTAATATTGGTACGACCGTTACAGCTTTAATCATCGGTTTTAATATTGGACAATTATCTTTATTGTTTGTAGGTCTTGGTGCTGTTTTAATCTTCTTCGTCAATAATAGAAGAATTAAAGATGTTGGCCGTGTATTACTTGGATTTGGTTTATTGTTCTTTGGTCTTTCTTTAATGGATGGTGGTCTAAATTATTTAATGACTACTTATCAAGCTCAAATGGAAGCATTATTTACAGCATTTAATGATTGGCCAATTATTGGTTTATTTGTTGGCATTATTGTAACTGCAGTAATTCAATCTTCATCTGCTTCAATTGGTATTTTACAAGGCTTATTTATGGCTTCAAATATGACATTAATGGGAGCAATTCCAATTATGATTGGGGCAAACATTGGTACTACT